>JAIRTV010000489.1 GCA_031254675.1 Planctomycetaceae bacterium
TGTATTCCGTGTATTCTGTGTTCAAAAAAATATTGAACACGGAAAACACAGAATACACAGAAAAGTTTTATGATCAATCATTCGTTGACATATTTAATTTTTCAAAAAAAAACGTGAACAGTTACCTTCCTGAAGAGTACTGCTATACCCTTTCTTGGGGTATCGAGCTTTACGACATTGAAATTCATAATCGGCAAGTATGTATTCAATCGTACGAAGTTGGTTCATCAAAGCACTCCACTTGGAAGGTTTTATGTCAATATCTATAACACTTGTTGCCAAACGCATCACTTCTTTTCGGAGTGTTGGTTGCGTTTCAAAAGACGGCTGAACCAACCAAAGAATCTGTTGAACCCGATCAATATACAAATAGTCGTCATTTGGGGTATAACGAATATTTTTATAAATGTTTGTAACTTTTGCCAAGTCGTTATTATTGATCAAAGCAAGCGCATTATTTAATAATTGATTAAATTCATCCTGACTCATTTTGGCAATATCAATGGTACGATAATTTTGACTTCTAGAAGTCTCAGAATTTTGTGCCGGAATAATATAATCCGATATTGATACAAATATTATTATAATTAAGATAAATTTTTTCATAATTATCTCCTTAAATTTAGAGTATCGAAAGAGTATCAAAATATTCTTGCCGTTCTGATTGACTTAGCTGCGGCTCCTCATGTTAATCATCCGTAATAGACTTTATTCTCTAACCTTATTTTATTTCGTTCCAATTATTCTTGTGTTCGGACGGAAATTGGAAGACCGGCTCACTGTTACAATATTGTTGCCGGAAAAATTGATTCATCTGCGGTTGATCTTTTCATAAAACTCCACCAATAGATTTGATCACCCAATTCTTAGCCGGTCAAAAGCGATACAATTTGGTACACCACAATCGCAATCATTAACGCTAATCCATTTGTGTACGCCATTGTCATGAGCATATATTTAATATGTCCCGTTTCTCGCCATATCACAGCACATGTTGCAAAACACGGATTGTAAATCATGACAAAAAGTATTAACACAAATGCTTTTAACGCCGTCCAATTGTTTTCTGTTCGCAAACGTATTGCTAAACGTTTTCCTTGTATATCGAGATTGTCCGTGTCGATGGCTTCAATCTCTTGCGCTAATTCAGCGCGTTCCGTCTCCTCTGCTATCAATGTGACAAGAGGAACCGTTGAAGTTAAATTTAATTCGTTACTATCGCTTTGAAATTCTGTTTTTTTTTCGCTTTCGTTTTCATTGTCGTTTCCTTCTTCCTCTTCGGCTTCAATTCCGTACATTGTCGCCATCGTACTCACTATCACTTCTTTTGCCGCAAAACCGCCAATTAGTGCAACATTATCACGCCAGTCAAAACCGGCGTATTGCGACACCGGTTCAAAAATGCGTCCCATTTGAGCAGCGTAAGAACCGGCGAGTTGTGTTGCGGTGTTGGTGTCCGGGTTGGCGGGACGCGGATAATACATGAGTACCCAGAGAAAAACATTGACAGCAAGAATAATTGTTCCGGCTTTTTTGACAAACCACCAACTTTGAAGTCCTGCCGTAAACAATATATCACGAACACCAGGAACCTGATAAGTCGGCAATTCCATAACCAACGGCGAAGGTTCGCCACCCACAAAAAATTTACCGAGAATAAACGCAACAATTAAAGCAATTGCCCATGAGATCAAAATAATTGTTGCTAGTATTAATCCTTGATAGGCGAGGAAAAACGCCGAAATCAGCAAGGCGTACACGGGAACTTTTGCACCGCAATTCATGAGCGGAACAACCATAATTGTTAATATTCGTTCGCGTTGTTCCCGCATGGAACGGGTTGCCATCACCGCCGGCAACGCACAACCGCCAACAATACCACCTCCGAGAATCATTGGTAAAATGCTTTGACCGTGCAACCCGAAAAAACGCATCAACCGATCCAAAACAACCACCACACGAGCAATATAACCGCTTTGTTCCAGAATCGAAATGAAAAGGAAAATGAAAAAAATTGTCGGAACAAATGTAAGAACACCGCCTACACCAGCGACAATTCCATCATAAATTAACGAATGGAGATCGCCTTCGGGAAGTTGAAAGCAGGCATCGAGCAATGCCGGAATCCAAACCGAAAAAATCGAATCAACCGCTCCAAGCGGTGTATTCCATTCAAAAGAACCTTCTTCGCTAATCCAAGGAAACCACGTCCAACCGTCCGCCAAATTAAACGCCAATTGGAATGTGACAAACATGACAGCAGCAACACTCAGCAAACCCAGAAACGGATGACAAAGAAACCGATCAAGTGTATCAGAATTGCGATGCGGAATAAATGTTCGTTGCATGGTTTGTTTTTCGATGGTCTCCGCCAATGTATTCCGGCAAGACGCAATCGTTTTGCGGGGCGAATCTCCGCTTTGTTTTTCGTAATCTTCCACTTTTTTCACACACGATTCGAGAAGAGGTTCCCAATCTTTGTCATGGGTGTGATGTTGGATAATTCGTCGGGCTTCGCGGTCATTTTCAAGCAGTTTCACGGCAAGCCAACGAGTTGGAAAATCTTGAACAAGCGGTTCTTTTTGGGAAAGAGTGATATCAAATTCTTCAATAAGCGGTTCGAGAATTCCGTAATCAATTTTCCAAGTGGCAGGCGATTCGTGGTCGTGTTTTGCGGAAATGGTATTGATTTGCCGACGTAGTTCTTCGAGACCTTCGCCGGTGCGTCCATTCGTCGGAATCACCGGAACACCAAGCGTTTTCTCCAACGCCTGAATGTCAATCGACAAACCACGACGCCGTGCAATATCCATCATGTTCAGACAAATTACCAGCGGTATTTGAAGTTCGAGTAATTGGAACACAAAATACAAATGCCGCCGTAAATTGGAAGCGTCCACGACAATCACCACAACCTCAGGACGTTCCAGCAACAAAAAATCCCGCGTCACACGTTCTTCCTGCGAATACGACGTCAAACTATACGTACCGGGAAGATCAACCACTTCGATACGGCGTTTGCCGTCGTGATAATGTCCGGATTTTTTAGTAACAGTAACACCCGGATAATTCGCAACCGTTTGATGCAAACCCGTTAAATAATTGAAAACAGTTGATTTACCGGAATTGGGTTGCCCAACCAACGCCGCCAAAATTTCATTGTGTTCGTACATAGCAAATTAAATTGGCAAAGTAAAAAAATAAAAGTAGCAATAAAAATAGTAAATTGTAACATCTCTGCGGAATTTTCGGATTAACCGCTTTGTTTACCGACAAAATGAATCAAATTCGCAACATAAACCTGTTTTCCAGAGTTTTCCGTTTGCAAATAATACACATTATGCCAATTTCATGTTTGTCTCTATCTCATCGCAAATTCTGTTCGATAATTACTATTCGACGAGAATTTTTGACGCAATAGATCGTCCCAAAGCGATTCGGGTATCGCCGATTGCCAGAAGAATAGGACGTGTGGAAGCGGCATCACTTCCTTTTTGTAACACGCGAAAACGTGTTCCGACAAAAAGTCCCATTCCCATCAGCCGACCTTGTAATTCCGGTTCGACAACCAAATCGACAATTGTTCCGCTTTGCCCTTGCGGAAAATGACACAAATAACCGACTTTTTCGGAACGAAACGCCGTTTCCAATGTGGGATCATTCGTTTTCATAATCATGGTTTTTGAAAAATATTTTAGTAGAGTAAAAGACTCTTTGTTGAATCGAACTTTCAGATTAAAATAAAAGATACCGCAAAACAAAAAAGAAGTAACTATTCAGTCGTCATGTCGTTCCACCGTTACGTCCTCCGTGTGTATCACTTTTTGAAAAGACGTATTTTACACCATACCCAACCGACAACACAAGACCAATGCCTTGCGTTTGTAGTACTAATACACTCTAAGGTACTTAAAGAATACAGTACGGCTTGAATCAGCAGCAATGTCAACATTATTGCGAACAAGATTGATATTTCGGCAAAGAATAGTATTCTCAATATTTCTGTCGGCGGCAGTGTTACAGCGCAACTTGATGCAAGTAAAACAAATGTCGGTATTGCCGAAGGTGTTGGTATTAATCTTCTTGATGGCAAAACGGTTGCGTACCATCAACGCGAACACCGCATCAATCTTGACACCGTTTCAAGCGGAAAAATTATTGCCGTTGGCGGAACGACGGCTATTTCCGCCTCTAGCTTTAGTGTTGCGGTTATTGGTTTTACCGCGTACAATTTCGTTTCTTCAGCGATAGAAACGGACATCAAAAACGCAGTTCTGACCGCAAACGCTTTTTCCGGTGTCAACTTATTCCATAACTGACTGTTTCCGGTACGCTCTGGAAGTTTCCTGCAATCATCAAAAAATCAGTCCGGCAATTTTTTCAAGAAAATATTTTTGAACTCCGGAATACTTTTGGGATCATGTTGTTGAAGAGCAATATAACCTTTTTGGCTAATCCGTTTGTT
>JAIRTV010000055.1 GCA_031254675.1 Planctomycetaceae bacterium
GAATCGTTGCCATCGGAACGCTTGAAACCGGAATCGTCAAAATTGGAGTTGCCGAAATCGGAACTGTTAAAGATGCAAGATATTCCCAAACCGCAACCACCAAAAACCGAAGCATTCCAAGAACAAACACAGAAAAATACAGAAAAAAATACAGGAAAGAACAATAAAAATTCTTCGGCTAATTCTGCCAATAAGAATACTGTCAATACAGATAAGAATACTGTTAATACAGAATCGCCCGTCAACACAACATCTCCGGTTAATACGAAGTCGCCAATCAATACGGAATCGCCGGTTCAACATTCGGAGCAAGTCCGAAAACCGCAAGCCGCTGGAATGTTGTTGCTCCACCGAATTTTTGGTTTTGGCTCTGTAGTAATACTGACAGAAATACTGACCGGAATTCTTGCCGATGAAATTGAAATTTCTTCGCCAACGGAACCGGCAACACCGAAACCGACAACACCAGAACCGGTAATACCGGAACCGACAACACCGGAGCCGGCAACATCAGAACCAGTAACACCGGAATCGACAACACCAGAACCGGTTATCTCGGAATCGCTTGATGCCAAACAAAATACACTGGAGGAATTGCCGCAGTCTCAACCATTGTCAGACGAAAAGGAATCCGAAAAAATAGAAATTCCGAACACATCAGACAAATCGGAGAAAACAAGTCAAGAAAATAGAACTGATAAAAAACTTCGATTTAATTTCAAATATGCTCCTTGGAAGGATGTGATCGAATGGTTTGCGGATCAGGCGGAATTATCGCTTCAGGCGGACAATATTCCGCAAGGATCGTTGAACTTGACGGACAATCAATATTATACGCCGGTCGAAGCTCTTGACGTTCTCAACTCTTATCTTTTGTTCAAGGAATACACGATTATTCGCAAGGGCAATACGATGTTTGTTGTTTATTTGCCGGATGGTATTCCGCCAAACTTGTTGGAACCTATCACGCCAAATGAACTCGATAAACGAGGAAAATATGAAATTTGCCGTTGTGTCTTTGACCTGAACCGGACAACACCGGATATTATTCAAGCAGAAGCGGAAAAATTGTTGGGACCGCAAGGCAGTTTGGTTGCCTTACCGAAATCGCAACAAATCGTAGTTACAGAAACCGCCGGAACTCTTCGGACAATTCGAGATATTATCAAACGGATTGACGATCCCGACGCGCTCTCTTCGGGAACAATTCATATTATCGAAATGCAAAATCTTTCCGCTGATGAAGCATTGGGAATTATGCGAAAACTTCTCGCAATCGAGGAAACCGATACCTCACTCCGAACCGCTGTCGATATTTCCGGAACAAAGATTTGGATGTCCGGTCGCGGCGATATGATCGAACGGGCTAAAGAAATAATCAAAACAATCGACGGCTCTTTCGCTTCAAAAAATGTTGTGCTTGAAGGTCAGCCGCAGTTTGAAGTTTACGATTCGGGAACTGCCGATCCGGTTACGGTGCTTGCGGTGCTGCAAACATTGCTCGCCGGAACTCCCGATGTCCGGCTATCGCTGGACGCCAAAACCGGTAGTATCGCCGCTCTCGGACGACCCGCAAATCATGCAACAATTCGCGAAACCATCAAGCAAATGCAACTCAATGTCCCGCAAATCGAAGTTATTCCGCTTACACGGTTGAGTCCGCTTTCCGCCGTCGAATCAATCAGGAAATTTTTTGCAACCTCCACCGCCGGCGAAACCGCTTCCGCTTCAACCGCCAAAACAACACCAACCACATCAGCTCCAACCGTCGAAGCAGATGTTTCCGCTCGACAACTTATTGTTCGCGGAACCGTTTCGCAAATCAAAGAAATTCGTGCCTTGCTCTTAAAACTTGGCGAAAACGGAACCGACAGTAAAATTGCCAACACGTCAACCATTCGCAACATTCCGCTTTCGCCGGCAACAACCGCGCTGATTCTTGATCAACTCCAAGAAATTTGGTCTAAACTCGAACCAAACGAAATCAAAGTCGTAACACCATCGGCAATTGTTCCGATGCGTTCAACCAACGACTCAAAACCAAAAGAAGAAAACGATAAAACGAACGAAAAATCCGTGGACGAACTCATTGACGAAACATTCGACAATACCTCGCCAATCACCCAATTTCAAAACAAACCGTTTTATCGTCCGGTTCAACAGACGGAAATAATGACAGAATTCAAAACAGAGTTCAAAACAGAGCTTGAAACAGAATCGCCGTACCAACCGGTTTATCAACCGATACAAGCGTTGGAAAATTCCGAAACAGAAGAAATAAAACGTCGAATCAACGAATTACAGCAAAAATTGGAAACACTCCAAGAAGTTTCAAAAACTCCGAAAACGGATGCTTTGCCTTTAACCAATTCCAAACGTTCTTCGGCTCCGGTTGTTGTTTCGTCGGGACCGAATGGTTTGATGATTTCTTCGGAAGACACGGAAGCCTTGAATCGGTTGGAAGAACTGATCCGAATGCTTTCCGATGAATCAGTACTCGGCAAAACAGGATTGGTTACTTACTATCTCAAAAATTCAACAGCGGAAGTTGTTGCGCAAACATTGCAAACATTGATGAATTCCGGTAACTCGTCAACATTGGGCGTGAGCGGTACCGGTTCGCTGGATACTTCGCCAAAGTTTGAAGGGGAACAACGTGCGGAAGTTCTGGGGTTGCTGAATTTAGGTAACTCCATCGAAAAAACCGGTACGGTTTCGATTGCCGTCGATGCCCGCCTCAACGCCTTGTTTGTTCAGGCGAATCCGGTAGATCACAAAACGATCGAACGACTGTTACCGATTCTCGATCAAGCCGATAGTCAAGGCGGTGATATTTTGAATCGTCCGAAACCGCGACTCATTCCGTTAAAAAATATGCGGGCGGAAGATGCGCAAGCGGTTGTTGAAAAAGTGTACGTGAATCGGATTCAAGGCGGAACCGGCAATACCGCAACACCGGCAACTTCCGGCGGAGGTAGAAATGCCGGTCAACGCGCTTCCGGTGCTTATCAACCAACTCCGATGATGGCGGGAATGGCTCCAAACATGATGCCGGGAACAATACCAGGAATGCCGCCAGGAGGTCCCGGAGCCATGATTCAACAACTCATGCGTATGGGAGGAAGCCAAACAACTGGAAGTTCCTCCGCAAAAGAACCAGAACCAACAATGACTCTCAGCGTCGATAGCCGCTCAAACTCCTTGATTGTTTCCGCACCGGAATCATTGTTTCTGCAAGTCGAAGCGTTCGTTAAAGAATTAGATGAAATGGCAATTCAAACAGAAACCGTTGTCGAAGTTGTTCCGTTAAAAATTAATCCCGATCTTGCCCGCCAAACAATTGGCAATGTGTACGGTAATTCGGTCAAGTTTTCAACCAGCCGATCTTCCACTTCGACAACATCCGGCAATAGCTTTAGCGGAAATAACCGTTTTGGTAATAACGCAACCGGTTTTGGAGGATTCAACAGAACCGGCAATACCGGTTTCGGGAACACCGGCGGCTTCGGCGGCACGAACAATCCATTCCTGAATATGATGCGCGGCGGCGGAGGTTTTGGCGGTTTCGGAAACAACAATCCCAGCGGTTTCGGCGGAACACGCCAAGGAGGATTCGGACGTTAAATATCTCACATCAATAACACAAAACAGAATCATGACCAATTTTATAACTTTTATCGTAACCGTTCACGTTTTTTTAAAAAATTAACTATGTCAACGAATGATTTATCATAAAACTTTTCTGTGTTTTCCGTGTTCAATATTTTTTTGAACACGGAATACACGGAAAAATCAGATAGACATAAAATAGTAGCCTGAACGGTTACGAAGAAGATGGTCTTGTTTTCTGCAAAGTCTTTGGTATGATTTAACTCTTTGGTACATTGCTCCGCGTGGGAGTAGATCGGTAATTCAAACAACGTCAACCGACAAACTGATTGCGTTCCACAGAAAATGTTGTGCCTAATTGAAAACGGTTTATTGGTTCGTACACATCGCCCAAACAAGACATTCTTGATTGAATATTAGAATATTAAAAGCATGTCAGACTTAGATAATATCAGAAAGACTCTTGAGCAAATTCATCTCATCCAAACTCAATTAAACGACTTAAACGGAAGTTTACGCCGTGCGCCATTGGTTTTGAAAGCACAGGAAGGAAATATTCAAAAACAATTGGCGAATCTTGCGCAGATTAACGAAACTTATCAAAAACTTAAAGCAGACGCCAAACAAAAGGAATTGGAAGTTGCCGCGAATGACCAGGCGCTTGCCAAACGGAAAACACAATTGCAAGAATCAAAATCCAATAAAGAATTTCAAGCACTCCAATTACAAATCAAAGCCGATGAAGCCGCCCGAAGCGTTTTGGACGACGAAGCGTTGGAAGCCATTGAGAAAGCCGAACAATATGCTTCGAATGTTCCCGTTGCCGAAGCCGAATTGAAAAAATTACGTGACCTTTACGAAACAACAAAGAAAAAATTTCTCGAAGAGAAACCCAAAATCGAAGCACAAATTATTCAACTTCAACAAATTCTCGAAACGGAAGAATCTAAATTGCCTCGTGATTTCGGCGAAATTTATAACCGATTGATTCGCAATGTTGGAGGCAACGAAGCGTTGGCGATTGTTGAAAACCAGAAGTATTGTGGTGGTTGCAATCACCAGATTCCGATCAATTCTTTGGCACAGATTCTTCAAAAAAAGCCGATTACTTGTAGTTCTTGTGCCAGGTTGCTTTATCTTCCCGAAGATTTTGTGTTCGACAAAGGTTAAACACGATTAGACGATTTCTCTGAACTTAATATGATCAATTAAACAATCCTTTTCTCAATGAATAAATTGAACACGGAAGACACAGAAAAATAAAAAATTCCGTGCTTTCCGTGTACAAATAAAAAAAATTATTCTGACAATTTTTTTAACACGATCTTTGCGGGGTGTTTTTTGATGATGTCTAAATTATTATTCCCTCGGCGGGTGGCGATATTGGGTTCTAGTGGCAGTATTGGTCGCAATACTCTTGAAGTGATTGCCGAATCGGAAGGGCGATTGGAGGCGGTGTTGCTTTCGGTTCATCGGCGAACAGATATTTTGGCGGCGCAGATTCGTCAATTGGCGGTGCGTAGTGTTGCGGAACAGATTCACGCGGCGGGGAATCGTTTGCGTGACGACAAGATATCTTGCAAAACGGTTCTTCCACGATGGGTGGTTGTAACGGATGAGTTGGCGGATCGAGCGCCGTTGGAAGATTTACCGTTATCGGTTGAGATATTTTTTGGTTACGATGCTCTTTGCGAACTGGTTCGACGCCCTGAGATTGATATTGTGTTATCGGCGATTGTTGGCAGTGTTGGTTTGACCAGTACTTGGTCGGCGCTTGAAACCGGTAAAACGGTGGCGTTGGCGAATAAGGAATCGTTGGTGATGGGAGGTTCGTTGATTACCGATCTTGCGCACGCGACCGGAGGGCGATTGATTCCGGTTGACAGCGAACACAGTGCGATTATGCAAGCGTTGCAAAGTTGGCGAATGGAAGGCGGGTTGCCCGAATCAGAACATGTTGCCCATTCGGGAACACTTCAACCGCTTGAAACAGTTGAACAACCGGTTGAACAGCCGGTCGAAACACTTGAGCCGGCGACAACTCCAACAGAAAAAGTGGTTTCTTCTTCGGCGTTATGTTGTTCCGAATTGCCGGAGTTGTCGGCGGATTTCAAATCGGTGGTTCGCAAATTGATTTTGACAGCGAGTGGCGGACCGTTTCGGTCGTGGACATTGGACGAACTCGCGAAGGTTACGGTTGGCGATGCGTTGATCCATCCAACATGGGAGATGGGCAAGAAAATCACAGTGGATTCGGCAACGCTAATGAATAAAGCACTTGAGATCATTGAGGCGCGTTGGTTTTTTGGTATTTCGGTGGAGAATATTGAGATAGTGATTCATCCTCAATCGGTTGTTCATTCGATGGTGGAATTTGTGGATGGTTCAACGCTTGCTCAATTGAGTCCTCCGGACATGCGATTGCCGATTCAGTTGGCGTTGAATTACCCGTATCGATTTAATGGTCCGTCGTTACGATTGGACTGGAGCAAGGCGTTATTGTTGGAATTTTACCCGCCTGATTTGGAACGTTTTCCGGCATTGGCGTTGGGGTTGGAGGTGGCGGAGGTGGCAGGAACAGCGGGGGCGGTAGTAAACGCCGCCAACGAAACCGCCGTCAACGCTTTTCTCGAAAACCGGTTGGCGTTTCAGGAGATAGTTCCAGTTTGTCGTTCTGTGTTGGAGCATCACCACTACGAACAACGCCCAACCTTGGCACGCCTTCTCGAACTCGATCAATGGGCAAGGAAAGAAACCGAACAACGAATCGGTTAGACATCAATGGAAAACAGACAAGCCGATTGAAATGTTGCTGAAATGTTGCTTAGTTGGCGATTTCTTTGAGTTCATCGCGTGAGGAAAGATAATAGACAATTCCGAGTCCGGCAACAAGAATTGAAATCAGCCGGTAACCCAACGCAACCACCAAACCAATTCCCACCCCCATTCTAAGTCCGTTTACTTCAAAAAGCGGGTACACTTGTTCCAGAACAAACTCAAACGGACCCGCCGCCAATGGAATCATTGCCGTAAGATTGACCACGTTGTAAAGCATGATGTGATCAATCAGGTTTGGCACCGAACCGAAAAGACCTTTGGCAATCAAATAAAGCGAAACACCAAACGGAATATGGACAAAAAAAGTCAACGCAAATGTTTTTAGGAGACAGATTTTGTGGTTTCGGTAGAGCAACAATGATTGTGTTAATTTGCCGAGAATATTTCCGCAAAACGGGATTTTTGCGAGGAGGCGTTCGACATGACCTTTGGCGAAAAACGGAAGGAACACAATTCCGACACACGCATAACCGATTCCGGTTAGTAGAAAGACGAGTTGCGAGAATGTTCGGGCTAACATTTCTTGCCGAAAGGCGAAACCTGTTGCCACAACGAAAAAAGCACCGCACAAAAACATGACCAATAATCCGATGATTCGGTCAACAATCACACTCGCAACAGCTTGCGACATGGAGTTGGGGTTCTTTTTGGCGATCAGATAACCTTTGACCAGATCGCCGCCGACAATCCCCATTGGCGCAAGATTCAGCATCAAACCAAGAAATCCAAGCCGAAAAGAATCCTTCACCGAAAGAACCAAACCAAGCGTCTGAAC
>JAIRTV010000062.1 GCA_031254675.1 Planctomycetaceae bacterium
GGTACAATTATTCATATTGGATCAAATACATCAACACGCGCAATTCGTAACCGTGTTGCTTATTGTACCAGTAAAGGAGGTATTGACGCGATGACGCTTGCGATGGCTCTTGATCTTGCGCCTTATGGTATTCGGGTCAATTGTGTTGCTGCCGGTTATATTCGTACAGATCGTTGGGACACACTCGATCCAACAATAATTCAACGTCGGCTTCAAAATATTCCAATCGGAAAAGAAGTAACCGCCAACGATATTGCTGAAACGGTTATGTTCCTCGCTTCCGATGCGGCACAAAATATCAATGGAATCCGGTTGGTTGTTGACGGCGGCTGTACCGCGCAACATTTACCCAGTGATGTCGATCTTTGATATTTTTTGCAATATTAATTACGAGCCAATCACAAAATTACACAACACAACTGTTCGACACGTATTTTGTATTATGAGACCATCATCGAATTATCGTTGGGAACTTCTTGCGTTGTTATCGTGCGCATTTTTCTTTCATCAAGCGGATCGAGCGATTTTTGGCGTTTTATTGTCGTCAATCCGCGACGATTTGAAATTGAACGATAATCAACTCGGAATGGCGGCTTCAATATTGTTTTTGGTTCTTGCGGTTATGGTTCCTATTGCCGGTTGTTTGGCGGATCGGTTTAGTAAAAAATGGATCATCACGCTCAGTTTGATATTCTGGAGTCTTGCAACACTTTTGACCGGATTTGCACGGGGGGTGGTTAGTATTGTGTTATTCCGAAGTGTTGCCACCGCAGGTGGCGAATCTTTTTATGCTCCTTCTGCTTATCCTTTGCTTGCTGCTTATCACACGACAACTCGCTCTATTGCCATGGCGATTCATCAAGCAGCACTCTATGCCGGTCTTATGTTTAGCGGATTTCTTGCCGCAATTGCCGCACATTATTTCGGTTGGCGTGGAGCGTTCTTTCTTTTTGGCGGTTGCGGTATTTTACTTGGTGGCATTTTCGTTTTTCGGTTACGAGATATTCCCAAAAAAGAAATTTCTTCCAAAATTCAATCGCCTAAACAAACAATCGTTCCCATCTCTCCACGACAAGCGATTACAATTTTCGTCCAAAATCCAACCGCATTGCTTTTGACAGTTGGATTTACAGCAATTGTTTTCGTTAATAATGCTTATGTTGTTTGGTCTCCCGTGTTTATCGAATCAAAATTTTCCGTCTCAAAAATAGAAGCCGGTGGTTATGTGATGTTGTATCATCATTTAGCGGCATTTTGTGGTATTATTGTCGGCGGTGTTGTTACGGATCGTTTGGTTGTTCGTTTTCCACGATTCCGGCTTTTTGTTCAATGTTTCGCCATGTTGCTTGGTGTTCCGGCAATTTATTGTTTCGGAATGAGCAATTCCCTTGCGGCAACATGGTTTGCTGCTGCGTTATTCGGATTATTTCGTGGTTTTTACGAAACAAATACACATGCGGCAATGTTTGATGTTGTTGCGCCGATGTATCGTGGAACAACGGTTGGTCTGATGACAATGACCGCGTTTTTGGTTGGTTCGACATCAACAATTTTGCTCGGACAATTGAGTAGTATTTTTGGCGTGAAAGATGGATTGTCGTACGGTTTTGCAATTATTTCCGTTGCGTATTTAATTGGAGCGATTGCGGTTTTTACGGCAATGATAGGAACGTTTTATCGAAATAAAATTACTGAACAGGACAATCTCTAAACCATTATTAATAAATTATCGTTATGAAAATAACAGGAATTAAAACATTTATTTGTTTCGCTCATCGTACGAATTGGGTTTTTGTTAAGGTTTATACTGATCAACCGGGTTTGTGGGGCACCGGCGAAGCAACTCTGGAATACAAAGAGCTCACTGTTGCAGCTGCCTGTATGGAATTGGAACGCAATTTGATCGGACGCGATCCGCGTGATATTGAATCGATTTGGCATGATTCTTATCGTAATGCTTATTGGCGAGGTGGAGCGGTCTTAATGAGTGCGATGTCGGCAATTGATATTGCGCTCTGGGATATTTTGGGGAAAGAACTTGGTGTTCCGGTTTGGCGGTTGCTTGGTGGTCAAGTCCGTGATTGTGTTCCTTGTTACGCAAACGGTTGGTTTGTTTCCGCCAAAACACCGGAAGAATTTGCCGAAAAAGCGAATATTGCCATCGAAACCGGTTTCAAAGCGTTGAAATGGGATCCGTTTGGAATTTCGTACAGAAGCATCGACTCAAGCCAGTTTGATCGGTCAATTTGTTGTATAAATTCTGTTGCTGAAACTGTCAAGGGCAAAGCGGAATTGATGATTGAAGGTCATGGACGTTTTGATTTACCGACAGCATTGCGAATCGGCAAGGCTCTTGAACCGTACAATATTTTGTGGTTTGAGGAACCGATTATTCCTGATACGATTGAGGCGTTGGCGGATTTAAGAAGTCGAATCAATATTCCGTTATCGTTTGGTGAACGTCTTTATGGGCGTTGGTCTTTTCGTACACTTCTTGAATCGCGGGCTTGTGATTATGTTCAACCGGATGTTTCGCATGCAGGAGGAATTACGGAACTTCGTAACATTGCTGTTTTGGCGGACACGCACCATATCCCTTTTTGTCCGCATAATCCAAGCGGTCCGGTTGCCAACGCAGCAACATTACAGTTAGCGGCATCGCAACCTTCTTTTTTCCTGCTTGAAACAATGGCGTCCGATGTTCCTTGGCGAAGCGAAATTTGCAACGAAAATATTCGATTCTCCGAAGGGAAAATGAAAATTCCCGACCAACCTGGAATTGGTATCGAAATTAACGAAGCAGAAATAGCGAAACATCCTTATCAACCGATTGAACTTCGACATTACCGAGGAACTTTAACCGAAATCCAACCCGAAAACACAAAATCGTTTTTCCAATAAAATGCTACGGATTTTCGACGAGTGCTTTAAGAAGTTCGATGACGGTATTTTTTATTTTTGTTTCGGCATCGACTTCAAGGCAGGTCGTTTGGTTACGCCATGTGTTGTAACCGCCGAGAGCATGCTGTTCCGGCGGAGG
>JAIRTV010000532.1 GCA_031254675.1 Planctomycetaceae bacterium
GTCTTCTGTGTTTTCCGTGTTCAACTTATTCCTTGCGAAAAAGGTTTAATATTTTGTTCGTGGTTTCACGAGACCCGATGGGAGTCGTTCGAAATATTGGTCGCCATAGACGACATTGGCTCCCTGATGGTGAGAACTTCCAATTCCATTGGGAATAGTGTTGACTCCTTTTTCGGCGTCCGTTTGCGTGATTTCCTGAGCCGGGTTCATCCAACAAATCGGCGTTTGGCGTTCGACAATCAACAATTGATCAGCATAAACATTGTCTCTTGAATAATCTTTTCCACCAGATTCCGCTCCGGGAAAAAGAGTGTCCGAACCAACAATCACCGAATAATCACAACGATCAGTATTCGTATCACACGGCTCGTCAAAAATAAACGACCAAATCGAAGGCTTCTCTGTTGCATCAGGACAACAAAACGGAGAAAAATCTCTTCCCGGAAATTTACTCTTCGGAATTTGATGAAATTGCTTGTTGTGTTCGCTATCCCACGGTTCATCAAGCCGAATTTCTGCAAACCACGAATCCCATTGCTCTTGGTAAATAAAAGGCAGTAAAAGAACCCGCCAACTATGCAACGGTTTTCCATCGGCATCAGTCGTAAATGCCGGTGGAAATGAACCATATTCATTGTGATAGTGCATCATTGCGAACGAAATTTGAGAAAGATTATTTTGACAAGATCGCCGAACAGAATATCTGCTGCCTTCACGAGCGGCATGAACCGCTGGATAGAGAAGCAATACCAGAAAAACAACGATTCCGATGACAACGAGAATTTCAATGATTGATGTTTTCTTCGGCAACATTCCCAATTCGATTTTCTTTTTCCTTTCTTGAAGTCCCAAGCGAATTCCTGCAAAGAACAATAGAAACATTGCTGCCCACCCCGTCATTCCAACAAAAAAGTCAATGACTTTGACAATATCGATACCACAGAACCAGATTTGAGGTGGTGGACCATCCATGGAGGGGTTGTAATCGTGAAGTTTAACGCCTATGTACACATACAGAATAAATATCAATACGAACAAAATCAACGGAAGAAAGCAACCACCAAAACCAATTGCTAATTTGTTTTCCGTTTCTTGAACTTTATCGTTTAGTTTCTTCGACGAGGATAGTATTGCTGTTAGGCACAGTCGAACGAAAAGAATTGGAAGGATTGTAAAACAAGGAAACAGAGCCGCACTGACAATAGCGGCGGCGCGGTCAGGATGAAGCGGAACGCCAATACGAGTAAAGAACAACGCAACCAATGGAGGTACCAACAACGCCAAAACCAAACGAATACAACGAGAGGGAGATTTTATTGATTGTTTGTAAAAATAGATTGTGTCAAATAACAAGCCAACCCCAACTATTCCGGCAATACCCGTCAAAACAAGGATAATAAAGGAAGGAATCATACTATTTCTCTTTTTCTCCTTGAACACATGGCAAGATGTTTCGATGGTGTTTCTATTTATCGCGAGAGTTTTCGCCAGGTAATCAACGCCGCAATTCCACCAACAACAATACCAATCAACGCTAAAACCGGAAATTGCAACCAATGATTATGCAACCCACGAGGAATCCGAAAATAGAAAAGAACAACACAAACAAACATAACCGAAAAATTAAACGCCACAATCGAACTCATCAATCGGTTCTTTTTTTCTTCGTCATTCATGGGTTCTTTTGGTTCAGTGTTGGTGTTGGCTTTGTTTGACGATTTTGTCGCCGCCCCTTTGACAACATTCGTCGAACCATCCGTTTTGCGAACAAGTTGAACCGCATCTCGCGGATAATATTGAGCAATTGCCGCGTTGATTTCCGCAGGAACACAAATCGTACTACGAACCGGCATGTCAAAAACCATTCGCAATTCTTCTTCAACATCAGGATTAACCGGCTTCGGCGACGCCAACAATAATTGACCGCGATCCATCATGAGCGGAACAAACGAGTGTTGACGTGCGGTGTTGGGATTGATTTGCGGGGCGATACTCCCATCGACTCCAATATCTTCAACACTCACAAACGGCAAACCAATTGATTCGGCATAAGCCATCATCACCACTTCCGGCGCAGCGATCTTCTGTTGCAACACCGCCTCCTGAAGATCAATCCCCACCGCATCCGCATAACTCTTCACCTGTTTCATCCGGTCAACCGGAACAATATTATTCGCAATAAGAATTTGTTCCAAACTGCGACGAACTTTTGGTGTTTCGATTTTTCGACCAAGCGTGATATCGTATTCGAGTTTTCGTGCGGTGTCGGTCAGGCAAAGCATTGCCTTCGCCAACTCATTCAGCAACACCTGCGTTTCCGCCGCATAATCACCAGAAGCATATTTGCGAACATGAGCATTCATTTTCCGGTAATTCTCGCGAATTTTCGACGTGTCGTCTTCAAACGCCTTTAACCGAAGAAGTTGATAATAATTGAGTGGTCGGTTCGTTTCCTGAATCCCAAGCCAGTCACGATAAACATCAATCTGTATTTTAGCCATATTAATTTACTCTAATTTAATTTGCTTTCTTGAATTAACATTCTCAAAACAGGTCATAATTTGAACAATCGGAAACCTATTATATTGCTCAAGTACAAAATTAAAAGATAGGCGACCTTGTAGTGGAGAGTTGATAGTAGAAAGTGGAGAGTGTCGCAAGCGGAATTATTGTTTTGTGGTAAAAATTCCGCATGCGACACTATCCACTATCCACTTTCCACTATCAACTAAAAAGGTGGGCAACCTTTCGCTGAAAGGTTTTCACCCACGGTTGCGTTGCCGTAAGGCAACAGTGAATTAGATTCGATTTAGCAATTTGTGTTTTCGACCGGTTTGGAAACTGGTTGCCAGCCGGAAACAG
>JAIRTV010000100.1 GCA_031254675.1 Planctomycetaceae bacterium
TTGGTGGCGTACTTCCGCGACGTTTGAGTTTTACGCGATGTTGTGCTCATCTTTTGGAATGGCGTTTGTGGCTGACGGATACGGTTGAAATTCTGTACGGTCTGCTGCGTTATTTGAGCCGTCTCGTCGTCCCGGATCGTCCGGACCGATTTGAACCACGTGTCATCAAACGACGCCAACATCGCTATCCCGTGATGAAGGAACCACGGAAAACACCCAAACAAAGACATAGCCGTAATCTATCGTGAAGTATCGACTTCAAGCAATTACAGTGACATTCAAATATGTGTCTTGTTTGCCCAAAAAGCGAGGTAATTTTTTATAATATATTATTGGGAACTTCTAAAAACCTTGTGTCTCAAATATTGCGTCCTTAAAAATAAAGACTTGAGAATGTTTTTTGGGTAAAAAATTAGGTTTTCAGAAGTTCCCTAAAATGAAATGTAAAAAGGAAACATTAATCGAGATTGAAATCGGCGATATTAGTTCCTTTGCTGACGGTAAATTTTAATGTTCCTTGTTCAGGAATCCGATATTTTTCCGGTACCGGATAAGAAATAACCTGAGTCATTTCGTGAGGCGCCGGTGGCGGTGGCGGCATAATCGCAACATGGTATTCGCCGACAGGTATTGGTACAGAAATCGTGTATTTTCCTTTGTCGTCGAATAACGCATTGCCACAATTTTTCGTAATCGGATGCAAAAACACAATGGAACCGGTTGTTACAGGTTGATTTTTATACATCACTGTACCGGAAATCGTTCCTGTTGTTGTGTTATTATTTCTACCACATCCGGTCAAAATAACAAAACAACATGTTGCCAGAAACATTGGAAATACCAGAGAAAATAAATAATGTTTTTTTATCATAAGTATTCTAAAGTTAAATTGTCATCACTGAATGTGGTGATATGAAGTAACGAAAAACTGTCAAATCACCTAGTTACTGTAACAGTTTCAGAAACTTTGTAAAATTAGAGTTCGGGTGTTACCAAACCGTCATCGGCAGTACAAAAAATAGCCAATTTGTCAAACGATAACGTTTGGGAAACGAAACGACAAGAAGCATCAGCGAACAGGAACTGGACTCCGCCTGGATGCGATGAATTGATAATCGTATTACAACCATAAGGTCCAAGAGCACCATCAGGAGATGCCGTCAATGTCGTTTGTTTATCATAATTGATAGGATATCGTACTGTTGTAATACCTGTAGCGTAAAAGTTGGAGGATGAGCCTGACGTAACCGATTTAATTGTCGAATCTTCATTCCAACCAGTTGTTCCACTACCACCACAACCAAACCATGCTCCCATATAATTACTGGTTCGATTGTACTTGACATTATTGATTTTTATTAAATCGGATTGTTCTCCGACAATAAATGTATTGGAAGTTCCGTCTTTAATACTGTTAATACCACGCCATTCATTCCAAACGAGAATGCCGGCATTGGACATATAGCCGTGCAAAAATTGACGGCAGTTTTGTGATGAATCTACGGGGTCTTCATAGGTACCGGAAATACCAACATAATCAGCCAACATGTATTGATTAGGATTGAATGTTTCATCCGTAGAAAAGGGATCCGTTGAATTAGACGGACATCGAAAAACCGGTACTAACGTTTTGATCAAGGCTTCGTTGTTTTTTACTGAATTACTGTCGTCTCCAGTAATTTTCTTATGCCATTCGATGGCATCATAGATGGTGGTTTGTTCAATGTAAGGAAAGAGAATGATTCTCCAGCAACAACTGCCATCAAGACGATCTGTCGTTGTATCGTAACCGACTTTGGCGCCTTTGGGAAAACAATTGACTTTATCGTGGTAATTTTGTAACCCGATACCTATTTGCCTGAGATTACTAGAGCAAGTCATTCGTCTTGCCGCCTCACGCGCTGCCTGAACTGCTGGCAACAGAAGTGCGATTAACACGCCAATAATCGCAATCACAACAAGAAGTTCGACTAACGTAAAGCCGAATCGTAAAGAATGTGAAAGAAATAGGAACTTTTTGGAGTAGCGTCGAAAAACCGACCACTCTCCACTATCCGTTCTCAACTTTCCACTCCAGATAGCCCCCCCCCCCCTGCTTTACGCAGTTTGCCAAATTTAACATTTGGCTTTTCGCAAAAAATATTGCAAAAATCCCGACAACACATTTGACTAAATTTTTCATTGTCATTCTCCTTATTTATAAGGTTTTACAAAATTTATCGCGAAACGCTTGCCGAAAAACGGCAAAATAAACGCAACACGATTGAACTAAGAATCCAAGTTTATATGGAATTAAGAAAAATGTCAAGTAGTATTTTTACTTTTTGAAAAAATTTTTGATAATTTAGTGAAATTGTCGTTAAAAGTAGATAAACTCAAGTTGGGCAATTTTTCGCTGAAGTACTTTCACCTACGGTTGCAACGATTGTCTGGGAAAGTTTTTTTGCTATAAATTCGATAACTGTGTTATTGTCGTAATGAGTTACAGTAAAACTCATCGAACAATTTTTTAACAGAACTCTTCTATCACAGACTCACAAAAATGTCAACGCTTTTGATTATTTTTGCGTCGTTTCTTGGTTTTGTTGTTTACAATAATTACGGTAAATTTTGTTTAGGAAACAACCTGAGTCATTTCGTGAGACATCGGCGACGGAATTATCGCCACATGGTATTCGCCAACAGGGATTGGTACAGAAATCGTGTACTTTCCTATTTGTTGTGTTATTATTGATTACTTAATCCAATAATGTAATCGGATTGAGTTATTCCGAGTTGGATTTTGCCGTTCTTATCGGGTTCGATTTTTTTTACCGTTTTTGAATCCAGTTCATAAACAACGATTTTTTTCCAACGTTCAGGTTGTTCAAGACGAAAAGCCACAAGACTCGGTTGAACGTTTCGAAAATAATAAGGACGCAAATCCGTATTGTGGTTTTTAATTCCGCCAACAATATTCCGCAAATACAAAACAGCCGATTGTTCGTCATCAGAAACAAGCGTTGCAATATCCCAACCGGTTTCCGGTTCGGCAACCGTTGGTCTTAGCGATTCGGAAAGTTTAATTTCTTTCGGTTTGGTTGCCATCGCATCCAAACGAATCGCATACTCCGCGTCTTCCCCTTTCGGTGGTGTGTCAAAATCAACACCAAGTTCGAGTAAACGTTTCGCAATCTCTGTTACATTTCCATTGGCGTTTCCATTTGTCGGCATCACAATCGCAACTGTTGGACGACGACGTTTCAGCATTTTTAGATCAATACCGAGTGCTTCAATTACCGGAACGATTTTACCAAATTCCTTGATAATATTTTCATGAATAATTGTCCAATAAAGCGCTCCGTTTCCGCCGGCACAAAATGTCATCCAGATATGATCGCGTGCCGCTTGAACTTGTTGTTCACGGTAACGTGTTTCATCGGGAATATGTTCGTGATAAACACCGCCTTCGCCGGTACTGAACGGAATTTTAGTTTGGGCAGTCCATTTTGCTTTCATAAAAAAGACAGCACCCATATCGGCGTTGGGACGACCATTATTGTACGTATGAAACGCAATCAAATCAGTGTTACCGTTGCGCCAATCAAGCGGTTTTGCCCAATTCATCGGGTCGGGATTGCCAAGAATCAACGTGTAAGGATCAATAGATCGGATAAACGTTGCAATTTCCTGACACCACACTTGAGGAAAATGATGCATTTCGTTTTCAAATTCATAACACAAAACCTCTTCCCGTCCGGCAAGAATTGGAATTAGTTCTTTCAAATAATCTTTGTGACATTGAATCACATCCGCATCAGAATAACGGTTGAATACGCTTTCCACAACATGATTGTCCACTAAAAAACGTTTGCGATAATCAGGAAGTTTTGCGAGTTCTTCCGGCGTGTAATGCGGTAAAACGATTTTTTCGAGAATTGCCCGATTATAGTAAGGCGGTTTCTCATAATCCTCGAAAAGAACAATATTGAACAAAATCCCACGCGGTCGCGCAAGATCAAAAAGATGAAGAACCGCCTGAAGTTGTACAGAATCAACTCGACCGACAATATCCATATTTCGCAACATTAAACGAAGAGTGTTGACGCCGTGCGATTGGCAGTGATCCAGATATTCGATAACTTTTTTCTCAACATCTTCTTTCCATGGAAAACCGTGTGTGTAAGGAATCGAAGCACAGGGAAACAAATCAATAGAACGTTGAATTGTACCGTCCGCGTTTGGTTTGGCGTGAGGCCAATTCGCGTAAAAACCACCAACAGGATAAAAAAGCGAACCATCCGGCGAAATCAAATATCCGTGTTCATTCAAACGAATCGTGCTTTTCCGATACGCAACTGTTGTAAAATGTGTTGTACCGGAAATACCGTTTTCATCGGTTAATTGAAGATGATGCGTTGTGAGTGGTTTACCGGAATGACGTACAGAAACAGAAACCGTTTCACCGCGAAGCGGTTTTTCCGGCGAAAGAATAGAACCGCCTTGATCAATCGTCCATTTCGGTTGCGAAATATTAACCGGAATTTTGTTGCTAAAACGATCAACTCCGACAATTTCGATTGTTACCGGTTTGTCGTTTTGGGCATCGACAAATTCTTTTACAGAAAGTTGATATTTCGTTAAAACATTAGGTGTTACATTGATTTTTCCTGAAACGGAAAATTTCGGTTCTCCGAGATCGTCGGCAATTCCAACATTCCAATCGGAAGTACCGGATTGTTCGATAGGCGGAAGCGTCATTTTCAAATGCCCTTTTGTATCTGGTTTTGATTTACCGATTTGTGTTTGAATTGTTTTTGTTACCCAAAGAACCGGCAACAGCGATGTCAACGGTTTATCGTTTCGATCCAAAACGGAGAGAGAACATTCTGTTGGGTTTCCGGCTTGAACTGTTGGCGGAACTTCAACGCGAATCTTTTGAATCTGATTACGAACTTCAACATCGGTTCGTGAAAAAACGTGTCCACTAACAATCGTCGGCTGTTTGGGAAGAATCTGAATATAATCGATTTCCGCAACAGTATTAGGTTGTTCTTTGATCGGATCAATCCGCAAGGCACGAAATTCTCGACCGTCCCAAAAATTCGGAAATATTTTACGCAAATCGAAACGAAAAACCTGCGGTTCCGTTCCACGAACCGAAAAGACATGTTGCTGATAAATTCCGTTTTTATCGGTAACGTAAAATTTCCATTTTGCTTGGTTACAGGATTGTTTGAGACGAATTTCTAGAAAATGATATATTGAAGAATCAATTTTCAAATTTTTCGGATGTTCCGAAGAGCTCCACATATCGCCGTAAACGAAATAGGCATCGTGACCAAGAACCGGAATTTTGAGCCAACCGTTTTCAATAGTAACGTTACCATATTGATCGCGGGAATTGCCGAAACTTATAATTTCAGATATTTTATTGTTTTCAAAATTCCAGGGAGTTCTGAGTTGAACGGCGGCGTAATCATCGATTTTTTCAGGTTTTTTTTCCAGAATTGGCGATGCGGTTATGTTGTTACCGCGATAAGCAACAATTTGTTGCGCTTGTTTAGGAGATAATTCACCGTTTAAAAGAACGTGAAACGAATCCGACTCTTTGAAATACGGTAACGGTTTTGTCGGTTCTGCCGGATCGAGAAACAGGATTGAACCTTCGGTGTTTTCCAGTACCATATTTCCTTTGACCGGAAGAACAACAGACGCTGTTTCTGACAAAGTTGTTACATGAACTTCAAAAACCTGCCGGATATCCGCATTGGGAACTTGCCAAGGCAACATCGTTTCCGCAACAACCCACGGGCATAACAATAAAACAGAAACAAAAATAAAATTCTTTAACATGGTTTGATAAATTTAAAAAAGGATTTTTGAAATAGTAAAAACAAAATAAGTTGCAATAAAATCAACTCACATCTTTTAAATTTTAGTTTGAAGCGGACGATATTTTTTTTCACGAATTTTCCTGCCGGAACACCACCATACCAATCATTGGTTCGGATTTCCGCAACACCATTCGCATCGGTTTGTCCACCACTAACCCATTGCGATGTTCCAACTGTTACCGAATGTAGCGAAACATTGGTTTCCGCCAACGGAGTTTGCTCTTGCGCAATAATAATTTTACGCGGTATCAATTTCGGCAAATTGTCAGGATGTAACGATTTTCGAGAACAACCGCATAAAACCAACACCAAAAAATGAAAACAATTATTTTTTGCATTGCTACTAAATTATACTAAATTGAAAAAAGAATAATACAATTACCCATAAAAAAATAGTTCGAGGTTTTTCTATTTATTACACGTGAAATTTGGTCAGTCTTTTTATTAAAAGATCAATCTCAAATGGGCAATCTTTTGCCGACACAATATTTCGGCGAAATATCGTCTTTCTTTTGGGCATTTCAAATAAAAATCCACTAAATATATTTCGAAATAATAATTAAATTGCTATCGGAAAATTTTGCGCAAAGTTGCATTTAATTTACAAAAAATTGTACTTGACGGAATTGGAGCAATACCTTTTAATAGTGTACAACCAATGAGGCAATACGGTTTCTATTTAATGAAACAACGTTTTATTAACCGATTTGTGTTCGTATCGTTCAATCGATTTTCGTTAATCAATTTTTTTTTTTTACAGGAGATTTTTATGTTACTCAAAAACTCAATGATTTTACCAATGATTTTAGGGATGTTTATTGTATTTGTTTTGTCGATCACCATGGTTATTGCAACAGAACCGTTGCCAATCAATGAGCAGAATGCCTTAATCAAAAGGCTTTTGCCCAAACCGAAATCCATTCAACTGACAAACGGTTCCGAAGTGATTCTCGATAAAACGTTAACGCTTCAGATTGAACTTGCCTCCAAAAACAACACTGAAACCAACGCTGAAGATAACGCCGAAGATAATAATGTCAAAAATTCTGCGGCGGTCATTTTCAAACAGTATTTCGGAACGGAGCCAATTATTAGCGTTTCGAAAAAAGATAATGTTCCGAAAGAAAAAGAAGCGTACCGAATTCGTGCAACTGGAAAAACGTTGACTCTTTCTGCTGTTGATTTTACTGGAATTCGTTATGCGTTTTCGACAATCCGGCAGTTGGCGGAAACGAATCATGATGGTGAACGTGTTACGGCTTATTGGTTACCGGAATTGGCAATTGAGGATGCGCCGGCAATGGCGTTTCGGGGTTTACATCTCTGTTGGTTTCCTGAAACACGTTTTGCTCGAATCGAACAAGCGTTACGTTTAGCTGCTTACTATAAGTTTAATTATGTGGTGATTGAATTTTGGGGAACATTTCCTTTTGCCCAACATTCTGAATTTGGTTGGCAGGAATTTAAGGCTCAACCGGAAAATATTAAGCGACTTGTTCATCTCAGCAAGGAACTCGGCGTAACGATTATTCCTCAATTCAATATTTTTGGTCACGCATCAGGGGCACGCGATGGAACGTTGAAACATTCCATACTCGATTTTTGTCCCGAATTTCAACCGTTGTTTGAACCGGATGGTTGGGTTTGGTGTTTGAGCAATCCGGCAACACGTCAAGTTCTTACTGATCTTGTACTTGAAATGTACGAAATGTTTGATAAACCGCCTTATTTTCATATTGGTTGTGACGAAGCAGACCCGCCGGAATCGCGCCGTTCACTTCGTGCTGATTACCGAACATTGTTTAAAGATCATTTATTGTATTTCCACAAACTTTTTTCGGAACGAAATTGCCGTGTGATGATGTGGCATGATATGCTTGTTTCAAGAAGTGATGCTCGTTGGAAAGGATATGCCGCTTTTGGGAATCAAGACACTGCTGGTCTTGCCGAAGAGTTGCCGAAGGATATCGTGATTTGCGATTGGCAATATGGTTCCGGTAAAGAAAAAGAAGAAACATGGGAGACAATGAGGTATTTCAAAAAACTTGGTTTTACCGTTTTGGCATGTCCTTGGGAAAATGCAAAAGGAATGAGATCAATCGGAAAAACTGTTACAGATGCTCAATTAGACGGGATGCTTTGTACAACATGGCATCATTTGAATAAAGCAACAATGCACGTTATTTTTTCAGTGGGCGGTCAAGTAACATGGTGTACTTCACCGGACTATCCGGGAGTTTGGAGAAGAGTTTTCGGTACACATTTACGTCAAATCGGTTGGGATATGCGGATTCGTGATTACCGCGACACCGGACACACCGACCTACAAGTTCCGCCGGAAACAATTCAGGATGTACCGCGTTAAATTATTTCATCAATTATTTTTACAATTGTTATATTTAGGAGAATTTTTTATGCGAACATTTTCATTGTTTATTGTCGTCACGTTATTTATTTCAACGTTGTCTGCTGCTGAGCTAAAAATTCTGAAACCCAATGATCGTGGGAAAGCGTTTGATATTGCCGCAACAGAATTTCAAAAATTTTATGAAAAATGTACAGGAATATCGTTGCAAATTACGACAGAACCTAATACTTCGAAGGAAGAGGTTCAATTGGCAATGCAGGAAACAATTCGGTTTTTTGAATTGTTCCGTGATCTTCTTTCACTTCACGAAGATTATTCTATGAACGCAACGCTCGAACGTTTGAAAACAATTAACGAAGTCAATCCGTGTTTCGAAAAAACATTGATTGCCAACGGAGCAAATGGTTATTGTTATTCGTACATTTATGAATTTTTCGACGGTTTTTATATTCCCGTTCTTCGTTCCTATTCCAAAACGCTTGACGAATTTCTTAATGCCGGAGAAAAGGAAAAAAACATTGATGTCAAATTACTGAACAACCAATACGCAAAACATCATAGCGACATACTCCAACGTTCTCTCAAAGAATTAATCCCCCCTCCGCCAAATTCCAAACGTTATCAAAAAACGTTACTTTCTTTGGCGGAAATGGCGGAAACATTTTTAGAATGTGAATAATTCCGCTAAATTTATCATAGAAATTGTTCTTTCACTTTTTACAAACAATAATATTATGTCTGTTACAGAAACCGGTGTTAGTTATTACGGATTGAGTTATCCAGAACATGCGAAACGTGATTTTCAGGAAATGATCGAACATCATTGCAATGCGGTCATTCTTGCCTTGTCGGAGTTTGACATTGATTTTTGGTTTCCGAATATTGTTCGTGTTGCGGAAACGGCTAAGGAATTAGGGTTACGTGTTTATCTGGATACATGGGGAGTCGGAAAATGGTTCGGCGGCGAACCGCCTAGTCTTTTTCTGAACAATAATGTTGCGAACAGGCAAGTTTCAGCGTTTACCGATGAACCGTTGTCTGCCGCGTGTTTCAATACGGAAGCGTTTCGACGTTATTATTTCGAAATTGTCGAAAAACTTGCAAAATATGTTACGGCAGCAGACGGATTCTTTTGGGATGAACCTCATTACGCCTTGCCCAAAAGTTACGCTTCGATTACCGGCGGCGCCGGAGATGACTGGAGTTGCCGTTGTCCGGTTTGCCGGAAACTTTTTGAATCAGAATACGGTTACGAAATGCCAAAACAATTAACAATGGAAGTCAAACGTTTTCGGCATGATCATGCTCTTCATATTCTCGAAGAAGCAACACAACGAATCAAACAAATTCAGCCAAACACGAAAATCATCTGCTGTGTTCACGCAACACTCGGAACTTATTACGTTACAGAAAACCGTGGTTACGACAATTGGGATAAAGTCGGTCGTTCTATTGCCTGTGATGTTTTCAGTACAACAATTCTTTCGTATCAACTTCCACGTTCTTTTTTCAAATCAATAACGCAACGCACTGTCGATATTGCAAAAAAGTACGGTAAAGGCTCACAACGTTGGCTTATGAATTATTATCAACAACCGGACAATGTTTCGGAAATTGAAGAGATATGCCGGTTGTATGCGTCCATGGGTGTTGAAAGTCTTTTTGCTTGGACTTATCGTGGTGGTGACGGTACCGTTCTTGCCGCTCCCAATGCTCTCGAAATGTGGGACGCACTCGGACGCGGTTACGAATCCGTACTTCAACGCTAATAGTTGTTTCAAATAATCATTCATTAAACATTAACCAATTTATTTCCGATGACTAATAATCAATCTTGTGATTTCGGTTATCTTGATACAACGCTGAAAATTTTGCGGCGTATCGAAAAAGAACAGCAACAAAACATTGAAAAGGCTGCGGCTCTCATGGTGGATGCGATTGCGGCGGATCGGCTGATTCATGTTTACGGCGGCGGCGGTCATACAACACTGGTGATGGGTGAAATGTTTTTTCGTGCCGGCGGATTGGCAAACATCAATCCGATTATGGAAACAGGTCTTTCCGTGTTCAATCAAGCACTCAAATATCTTGAATTAGAACGTTGCGTTAATTACGGACGGAGTATCGTCAAATATTTTGATCTTCAAAAAGATGATCTGCTCCTTATTTTTCACAACATCGGAATTAACGCAGCAACAATTGACGCTGCACAGGAAGCCAAAGATGCCGGAGTGAAAATCGTTGCAATTAGTTCGTCCTACTGGCAACAGGAGATGCCGCCGGAACATTTTATCCGACATCCAAGCGGTAAAAATCTGTTCGATTTCGCCGATATTTGTATCGACGATTATAATCGAGTTGGTGATTGTGTTGTTACTGTACCGGAATTTGAAACTCCGATTGCGCCGAATTCGAATCTTGTCGATTTTTATATTGCTCATCGGCTGGAAATCGAAACGGTTAAACAATGTATTGAACGAAAAATTGAGCCTCCAGTGTGGCGAAGCGCCAACACGCCGAATGGTGATTCTTTCAACAAAAAATTCGTCGAAAAATATAAATCGCGAGTCAAAATGCTTTAATTTTAGGAACACTAATATGTACACTGACCAACATGAGTTACATGAGTTTTTTTGTAACTTAACAAAGAAATATGATGTGACCGTCCCCCAAACGTGGCGGTTGAGTTTGCAGACCGGTTCGGAAACTAATTTTTGTACTGTTTGGGGAATGCGCGGTGTTGATCATGAATCGGAATTTGTTCCGTTTTTCCCTTGGCGGTTTGAACGGCGTTTTTCCGAATTGAAACAAATTGTCGAAACAAAAACAATCGAAAATGTTGTTTTATGCCGGTTTTCCCATATTGCTGATGCATCAAGAATCAATTTACAAAGTATTTTGTATCGAGAATTTGATTTGCTCGAATGGATGACGAACCGGAAAATCGTTTCTTGTTTTTCCAGTATGTACGAAAATCGATTTGCCAATGTGTTGGTTAAACTTTCTGATGGTGCTGTTGCCAGTGTTGAAGCTGGAATAACGTTACCGTTTGGTCAGAAAACACTTGATCGACATGAACTTATTGCTCGACGCGGAGTGGCTTCCGACCGTGTTGTTGATACACAAATTCCGCAATATTCCGTTTATTTGTTTGACAAAAAAGGCGTCCAAACTTACACCGATACCGACGCCGAACTTTTCGGATTGGAAACAGATGAAATTAATATTGTTCGGGCGGCGTTCGATTTAGCAAAACAACCGGAGTCAATCGCATCATTTTTAGAACAAAATCAACATCTTGTTACATTGACCGAACAAACGTTATCTTCTAAACCTCAATAATAATTACGTAAATAATAATTACGTACACAAAAAAATGAGACCAATAAAAATTGCTATTCTTTCGTTGACACATGGACATACGCGAAAATATTATCAAACGCTTGAAAATTCACCGAAGTTGGATTGGGTTGCGGCGTGCGGTGAAAACAAGGACGTGATCAATCTTTTTAAGCAAAGTGTTTCCGGTGTTCCTTGTTACGACAATGAGGAAGAGATGTTTCATCAACATCCCGATATTGAAGCGGTTGTTCTTGCTTCCGCCAATAGTGAACATAAACGACAAACCGAAATGTGTACCAAACGTGGTATTCATGTTTTGTCAATGAAAATTCCGACATTCGACCCGAATGAATATGATGATATGATCCGGTTGGTTGATCAATCCGGTATTGTGTTTCAAATTGAACTTGAAATGCATTATAATCCGGTTGTTCATCGTATCAAAAATATGGTTGAAGCCGGTATGATTGGACAACTCTATGCTTTTCAAGCAACAAATATTACGCTTTCTCCGGTTTGGGCGTTTCCATGGCAGGGAGTTCCTGAATTGAGTTACGGAAAACGTGTTCCGATTACTTTTGGGGATTCTCGTTTTCGTGGTGGTGCGCTTTGTGATCATCCTCATATTTTCGACATGCTCCGCTGGTTAACCAAAAGCGATTTCGATTTCGTTCACGCGGAAACCGGTCTAAATATTCGTACTGATATAGAAGTTGAAGACGTTATTCTTGTTACGGGAAAAATGAAAAACGGGACAACATTCTTACTTGATCCGTCGTGGTCGCGGCTTGAAGAACGTCTTGCCATTCCTGGTGCAGGATGGGAAATTTTTCCGAAACGTATGGAAGTCAACATGACATTGCACGGCGAAAAAGGAGTTCTGTCCGCGGATTGTTTCGGACCGAATGTTTATCATAACGGCGCACCGAATGATCGATATACCGTACAATATACCTATTTCGACGAATGGATCGGCATGATTGATGAATTCGTGGATTGTATTCGTCACGGAAAACAACCAAAAATCAATCTTCATTGGCATCGACAAAATATTGACGCAATGAACGCCTGTTACGAAAGCGTTGCAACAAACAAACCTGTTTTCGTTTAACCCGAAGTTCAAATAAAGCGATCTAAAAAACTTACGTCCTATTATTTTGTTGTAAAAAGTATAACGAAAAAACACAAATTACCGTCTGTGAATAGGGACAAGTCGGTTGTTGCTGATGTGATGGTGGGTAAAAAATCTCTGGCGAAACACCTCACCCACCTCTGGATAATTCACATGAGCAATAATAACCCGAAAAAAATATCTATTTCGCAATCAGTTTGTAAACGCCGGAAAAAAGTTTCCTTTCGTTGGTGAAAGATTCTCAGCAGGAACTATCGGGATGAATTTTGGGTAATTCAAAACGGGAAATATGCCCAGACCTTTTCATTGACGCCGGAACAGATTACAATAGGTAATTATTTAATGTATGAATCGGTCAATGTTTGATGTCAATTGATTCCCAACTCGTTTGTTGACGCATAGAACTGCAATAAAATTATGAATTATTCACTTGCTTATGGACATGGAACGCTTTCGGTGGATTTGCCGGAAAAAAATGTGGTCAAGGTACTCGGAATCCAACCCGCTACCGTGTTGCCTGACTCAATGGAAGAAGTTCGCCGGAAACTCAATCATCCCAATGCCGCCAAACCATTAGCGGAAATTGCTGCCGGTAAAAAATCCGCGTGCATTGTTATTTGCGACATCACACGCCCCGTTCCCAACAAAATCATGTTGCCGCCCATTTTGGAAACACTGGAACAAGCCGGAATTGCCGATTCGGAAATTCTTCTGCTTGTTGCAACGGGTTTGCATCGCGCCAGCACACCGGAAGAAAAACTCGAAATGCTCGGCGAAACAATTGTTCATCGTTATCGTGTTGAAGACCACGATGCGCGTAACAAAAACGAACACGATTATCTTGGTGATTCAACTCATGGTGTTCCGATTTGGATTGATCGGCGTTATCTTGCGGCGGAGGTGAAAATTTTGACCGGTTTGATTGAACCGCATTTTATGGCAGGTTTTAGCGGTGGGCGTAAATCCATTTGTCCGGGTATTGCTGCTGCCGAAACGATTGGAATTTGGCACTCGCCCCAATTTCTCGAACATAAAAACGCTCGATTCGGTTGTATCGAAAATAATCCGGTTCACGCGGAACAACTCGAAATCGCACAAAAATCCGGTTGTGATTTTATTGTCAATGTTGTCATCAATCATCATCGGCAAATTTTGGCGGTGGTTGCCGGAGACATGAACGACGCTCATCTTGAGGGAGTTGATATTGCAAGAAAATATGTTACTGATACGGTTAAGAAACCGGTCGATGTTGTTATTACCAGTGCCGCCGGTTATCCGTTGGACAAAACGTGGTATCAGGCGATCAAGGGAATTGTCGGCGCCATTGAAATTTTGAAACAAAACGGAACAATTATTTTAGTTGCCGCGTGCGACGAAGGAGTTGGGAGCAAAGCGTTTGAAGAAATCGCAACATGTTTTCCAAAAATCGAAACATTTATGGATGCGATTCTTGCCGACCAATTTTATGTTGCCGATCAATGGCAAATCGAAGAACTTGCTAAAGCATTGCGAAAAGGGAACGTTAAAATTGTTTCCGACGGTTTGCCGCCGGAAGTGTTTCGAAAGTATTATGTTACACCGTCGCCAAGTCTTGAGCAAGCGGTTGCCGACGCTTTTGCGGAATATGGTACGGAAATGACTATTGCCGTCATGCCCGACGGACCCTACGTTCTTGCAACAATTAACAATAAATAACTTATCACGAATAGTAACACCAACAATTTGTTGTACATTATCTATTATTTACTATCAATTTACCATTGTAAACTATTTATTATAATTATTATAAATCATTTACTACAAACTATTTACTGTTATGAATTTCGATGAGGAACAACGTTTTGAAGAGCAAAAAGTGGAGTTTCTTCAGAACAACGAAGTTGCGGACGATCAGTTACAGGAAAACACACGTCCCTTTACGATTAGTGTTTCGGAACGTGTCAAGCGGTTGCCTCCGTATCTTTTTGCGGAATTGAACAAATTAAAGTACGAAAAGCGAAAAACGGGAGCGGATGTGATTGATCTTGGAATGGGTAGTCCGAGTGATCCGCCTCATCATGTTGTTACGGATAAATTGATTGAAGTGGTTCGGAATCCGAAACTCCATGCGTACAGTCACGCACGTGGATTGCCGCAACTGCGGAAAGAAGTGGCGGCGCGATATGTGAAATATTATGGTGTTCGGCTTGATCCTGAAACGCAAACGATTGTGTGTATTGGTTCCAAAGAAGGTTTGTCGCATCTTTGTCTTGCGTTGCTTGGAGCGGGTGATACGGCAATTGTTCCGTCGCCGTATTTTCCGGCGCACCTTCACGGCGTCATGCTGGCTTCCGCAAGTTCCTTGTTACTGGATGTTCGGAAACCGGAAAAATTATTGTCCAATATTGCTTCGACATGCCAGCATTTTTTGCCGCGTCCAAAAGTTTTAATCTTGAATTATCCCCACAATCCAACCACAACTGTTGTCGAACCGGAATTTTATGTTGAAATCGTCAAATTAGCAAAACGTTACGGTTTTATGGTGATCAGTGATATGGCTTACGGCGATATTTGTTTTGATAATTATCATGCCCCTAGTTTTCTTGCCGCGCCGGGTGCTATTGATGTTGGTGTTGAAACGACAACGATGAGTAAAGGTTACAATATGGCGGGCTGGCGTATTGGTTTTTGTTGCGGTAACGCCGAAATCATTCGGGCGTTGGCAACCATCAAAACATATTACGATTACGGTGTTTTTTCCGCGTTACAAATTGCGGCGATTGCGGCAATCCGTCACACGGATCATGCGGTTGAAGCCCAAGCAAAAGTGTATCAAAAACGTCGCGATATTCTTTGCTCCGGTTTGGAACGAATTGGTTGGAATATTGCCAAACCGAAAGCGTCCATGTTTGTCTGGCAACAAATACCGACGGAATGGGCAAAAAAAATGAGTTCGTTTGATTTTGCGATGAAATTATTGAAGGATGCCAATGTTGTTGTGAGTCCCGGTTCGGCGTTCGGCGAATCCGGCGAAGGTTTTATGCGGCTTGCTCTGGTCGAAAAAGAAGACCGCTTGCGCCAAGCCGTTCGACAAATTGGTCGCGCCCTCCGACTAAAAACACAATAATCAACGCAATAATCATTGTACACTCATTACACATTAAAATTTATTTTTTTAGTAAAAAAATAACGTTAAATATTTTTTGTCCCGCGAAGAACGATACTTTTTTTGAACAGAATAGAACATCAATACACCGCAATAAGTGTTGTCCTGGCGGGTCGATTTTAGTGAATACTTATATTGAAACAAAAATGGAGCTTTCCAATATCACAATTATAAACACTTGAACCTATTTAGGACAAATTATTATGTCAAAAAAAACAGCTATCGACCATGAAGATCAACCGCAATCTAATTTTTCCTTTTGGGATATTATTCGCTACGTTTTTATTATCGTTCTCCTTGCGGGTGGAATTTTGTACGTTTATGCTCAAAAACCGCGTCTTCTTACCGCTCAAGAAACACACGGAATGACAATGGGAACGGCTTATTCTGTAAAGGTTGCCGATTTTGTGAAAGGAACCGATCCCGATGTTTGGAAAAATATCGAAACACGAATTCAGCAGCGGCTTGATGAAATTGACCGTGCTATGTCAACTTTTCGTGCGGACTCCGAAGTTTCACGTTTCAATAATTCTGAGTCAACGGATTGGTTTGATGTTTCCAAAGAGACGGCGGAAGTCGTTCAGACGGCGTTAGAAATTTCACAATTAACGGAAGGAGCGTTTGATGTTACGATTGCGCCGTTGGTTGATCTTTGGGGGTTCGGTGTCAACAAACAATCCGGTTTAACAATCAAAGATATTGAAGAAAAAACAAATCAGATCAAATCTCAAATCGGTTACGATAAACTTGAAGTTCGCCTGCAACCGCCGGCATTAAAAAAGTCAATTCCTGAATTACGGATTGATCTTTCGGCAATTGCCAAAGGTTATGCGGTTGATTGTGTTGCGATATTATTGACGGAAAATAAGTGCGCCAATTTTATGATTGAGGTTGGCGGTGAAGTTCGTTGTTGTGGTTACAAAGGAGATTCAATCAACTACAACACAACTTCGCAACAATGGATGATCGGAATTGAAAAACCGTTTATTGTTTCACCGGACAGTTTTCCGGGACTGCAACGAAAATTGCCCGTCAATAATCAGGCATTGGCAACAAGCGGCGATTACCAAAATTATCATGAAATTGATGGTGTACGATATTCGCATTTTATTGATCCGCGAACCGGTTTTCCGATAGAATATCTTCCCGCCGATGAACCAAAACCAATCGAACGGCTCGGTTCTGTGTCGGTTCTCACTGACTTGTGTGTCAACGCCGATGCTTGGGCAACGGCTCTTTTTGTTCTCGGTGAACACGACGGTCTGAAACTCGCGGAAAAACACGGAATTGCCACTTTGTTCCTTTTCCGTACCGAAAAAGAAAATTCTCCAATTCGTGAATCCGTATCAACAACATTTCCAAAACCAGAATAATGCAGCAATAATTGAGTATAAAATTCAAATACAAAATAAGAAAGGAAATTCATCATGTATCATTTGCTTATTCGTTTCAAAATATTAGAATTACTCGCTATTATTTTTTGCAACGCATTCTTGGTGGTTTCGGTTGCGTACGGTCAATTATCAGAACAACAATCTGAAAAAACAAAACCAACAAAACAAATCGAACAAACAGCTGATATTTATCGTATTCCAACCAATAAAACTCCACAAGAACTTTTAGACTATGCCAAAAAAACGTTGCAAAAAAATCCGATTTCGCCCAATTTATCACAACAAGAAATGTTAGACGAATTTATCCGGCAGGCGAAATTTATTATCGAAATTACCGATACCGCATTGAACCCAAAACCGGCAGAACCGTTACGATCTCAAATCTTTCTGTTCAAATTTCAAGGTTTGTTTGGTTTGGCAAAAGCGGAAAACAATTCCGATAACGTTCAAAAATTGGAGTCTTATCTTGATGAGCTGGACACGCTCATGCCAAAATCACGTGAAACAAAAAAAGCAAGATTACTGAATTTACAACGACAAATTGATTTGTTTATCAGGGAAAATCCGACCGAAAACGAATTTCAACGAATTACGAAAATCTTTTTTTCGTTACTTCGCCGTGAACCGATTGATTTCCCAAACGGGTTGGCATTAAATTTTATCGAATGGACGGAAATTGCGGAAATGAAACTGAAAAAAGAAGGATTGACCGAAAGTATTGTCAAAGAATTGACTGCCATACTTCAGTCGGAATCAGCACCGGCGTATCAGGAAATGCTCAAACAAGTTTATTCCGCTACAAAAAGTCTTGGTTTGGAGTTTACCTTGCGAGGTTTTTTGCTGGACGGAAAACAATTCGACATTAAAACGTTGCGTGGCAAAGTGATTTTGGTCGATTTTTTCGCGTCGTGGTGTGTTCCGTGCATTGAAGAATTGCCGCGTTTGAAAGAAATTTACGCACAATATCACGATCAAGGATTTGAAATTATTGGTGTCGGCGGAGATAAACCGGAAGACTTGAAAAAAATGATCAGTGAACACAATATTCCCTGGACGGTTGTTTCAGAAAAATTAACCGTTTCAAAAAAATTGCCAAGTATTGAACGTCAATACGGCATCAAAGCGTATCCGACAATGTTTCTTATCAACCGCGAAGGAAAACTCGTTAATTCCAACGCACGCGGGCAACGTCTTGAAGCCGCTTTGAAACGACAATTTATGGAAAATTCAGAACATGTGAAGCAACAAAAAAATTGAAACTTAAATCAAAATTAAAAAAACAAAAAGATGGGTCAAATACGTCAACCGTTTCCGGTACTTCTTTTTATGGCGGTCTTCAGTTCGCTGGATACCGCGTTCACTTGGGCGCGACAACGTGCTGAGCAATATTTCGGTACGATTATTTTGGAAAGCGATACGTTTCCGTTTGAAACATTTACCGATTATTACGCTCCGACAATGGGAGCAATATTACCGAAACGATTATGGGCATTTCAAAATCTCATTGATCCGGCGGAACTTCCGAAAATTAAACTTCAAACCAACAATTGGGAATCCGAATATCAAAAAATTCTGAAACACAAAACAATTGAACGACCATTGAATCTCGACCCAGGTTATCTTGATCTCGGAAAACTAATTCTCGCATCAACCAAAGACCACGCTCATCGAATTTATCTTTCTGACGGAATTTTTGCCGAAACAACATTATTATTTGTACAAAAAAAATGGAAAGCGTTACCTTGGAGTTATCCTGATTATCAAAGTGAAGACTATCAACGATTTCTGAGTTGTTGTCGCGATTACCTGAAATCCAAACGAAATAATGAGAAAAATATTATCGAAAATAAATAACAAATATCTCTCATATAACTATAACGAATATATTAAAGATAATTTTTGCACAACTGATTATCTATTATCAGTTACTTATAAATTCTAAAATCACAACGCCTAAGATTATCCGTTCCCAAACCACACATCAATCAACAATTAAATGATTATCGGAAAGATGACTTGTAACATTAAACGAAATTTTTCATTTCACAAATTATTGATTCTGTTTCTTTTTGCGGGATTGGTTACGATTTGTATTGGGCAGGAAGAGAACAGAACAAATGATACGGAACCGATTCGTTTTCGACGTTGGTTGGCTCCGTTGGATCGGATTGACGATTGGCCTTACGGTTCTGGTCGTTATTTGCCGTTAGACCGTAACATTTTTGAGCAGTGGACTGAATTGTCAAAACCAACCAATGGGCAAATTAACCCCGAAGAGTGGAACGGTTTGACACGAATTATTCTTGAAGCAAAATTGGAAGGTCGGCAACTTGTACAGGGGCGAGGTTGTTTCGAAATTCAATCCGATGCGACAAAAACGGGACATTCTATTTCACTTGATTCGTTAGGATTTTGGATTGATCAACCGACATTGGAAAACGGTACACTTATTCCGCTCGTTCGCGAACCGGATGATAAAATTCATTTGATTCTTCCTGATGAAAAAGAAACGAAAATAAAACAGATTCGGTTTCACTGGTCACTGAGGAGTCGAAACGATGGACAACGCGATTTATCGTTCAATTTTTCCTTGCCGCCTTGCCCCGCGGTCGAATTGTTACTGGAATTACCGGTTTCGATGGTTCCGGTGATTTCGAATGGTCTTGTTATGGAAGAATCTGTTGCAGAAAAAATACCGCCCATATCGCAAGCACAACAAACTTTGGAAATACAGGAAGAACAAACGGTGGATGTACAGAAAATGTCAGAAGAAAAGCCAAATACTCGTCGGTGGCGAATTTTACCGAGTCGCAGTACACCGGTTTTGTTGACCATGACGCACGATGAAACATTGTCGCCTGTACGCCGAACAACATCAATCCAACAAACAATTCGTTACAGTATTGCGCCGCAAGGAATGGATGTTACCGCCAAGATTTTTTTCGATAAATCGGATGCGCGATTGAATGAATTATTTTTGGAATTAGAATCACCGCTTCGTGTTGTGGATGTTCGGTATGGAGAACAATCAGTTTCTTGGTCTTCGTTAAACGCTGCGAAAAATTCGTCGGCAACTCGTATTCGTATCGATTTTTCCGGTGTTGCCAAAGAAGAGCCGCGTGAATTGACGCTTGAAGCCGTGTGTTCGGTTCGTGAAAATCAGTCTTGGGAGTTGCCGCGTGTTCGGGTTGTTTCTTCTGATGTGTTTTGGAAGGAAACACGTTGTGGAGTTCATGTACAAAATCCATTTTTGGTACGAAATATTTCTTGTAAACGCGCGGCTCAAGTAACACCACGCAATCCGATTGATCGCGGAGACTGGGAACAATTTGTGTTTCAGTTTTTTGAAGAAGATTCACAAATTACAGTGGATTTGACGTCGCATGTTCCTCGTGTCTATTTGAACAGTGCGGTGCAGGTGCAATGGGGTAATAATGAAATTCGCGGGAATATGATTGTTGATTGTTACATTAACGAAGGTAATCGTTACACGCTTGAATTTCCGGTGTCGCCTCATTGGACAATTGATTCCATGCGAAGTGTTTACTGGACGGTTGATTCGACAAAAGTTTCCGGCGGTGATGAAATTCTTACATGGAACACAATTGATGTACAAGATTCGCTTTTCAATCATTCGGAATTTTTGGGAGAAGACGGAAAACCGTTAAAAATTCTTTCTGTTCAATTAAAACATCCGCTTCGGTCACGTAAATTGCTTCGTCTTCAGTTGACCGGACGTTTCCATGCCGGTTCGCGCAACGATTTTCGTTTGAGTGACGTTTCGCCGCTTTCGTTGCCTCGTCGTTCGGACGAATCGCATTATATCGCTGTTGCTGTTCAATCGACGATTCCGTATCATTTACAATATCGTTCTACAAATTATTCGGCGTTCGAAATACATCAGTATGATTCGCGAGTGAGTCAATATTTTAGTGATTCGCCTTCGGGAATCCTTTTTCCTTTGAACATGCAAACGCAGGAGATTCGATTCGGTATCGAACGTCTGAAACCGAATTATAGTGCAGAAATTATTGGAAATGTTTTACTCAAAGAAAAAGAACTTGTTTCATCGTTTCGTTTTCGGTGTCAACCGGTTGATTCGTCGGTTGATCGAGTTTACGTTCATTTAATTCCGGGACTGACTGAAAAAAATCAGAGCGGTCAAAATGAACATTGGACGTGGTTGGCAACGTCGGAATCAATTCAACCGCTTCAGGCTCGTTTATTGTCCGAAAAAGAGCAACAGGAAATTTTACCATTTTTGGAACAACTACAGCAGTCACAACCACAACAATTTTCCGGTACAACAATTCATGACGAAACAGTTCGCAATGAAACAATTCGCGGTGAAACATGGGAAATTCGTTTGGCGGTTCCGCAGACGTCGGCTTTTGAATTTCGGGCGGTTTTGTCGGCTCCGCTTTCGGATTCGATGCCGATTCCTCTGGCGGCATTGCCGTTAGCGTCAACCCAAAAAGGAGAAATTTATATCGAATCGCCAAAACTGTTTCAATATCACGTTGTCAATTCTCGACTCAAATCAATTCCGACAGTTCCGACGGAATGGTATCGTTATCAGGAAATTCGGTCAGCGTTTCGATATGATCCGACGGAGGAGACACGTTTTTCGTTACAACATCCGCTGACACTTCAACGATTGATTCGTGAAGAGACATTGCCGTTCGCGTGGATTTGGTCGCTTCGTCTTGACACGCAATATGAAGCGGAAGGTGTTGTCAAGGACAATGCGATTTTCTTGTTGGAAAATCATGGGAAAGATTCGCTTAGGATTCGGTTACCCGATGGAATGAATGTTGGCAATGTCCATGCGGTTTGGCGCGACAACCAACGAATTTCTTGGCAACCGGAATATGAAAACGGTCAAGATAAAACAGAAAAACCCATGACTAATTCTGTTACAGATCAACAACGTTCGGTATTGTCTAAACAATCGTTACAAAATATTGTTGTTATTTCGTTACCGGAAGGAACACGTTTTGTTTCCGTTTCGTTGGAATATTCGCATCAAGATATTCCTTTGAGCGATCAACGAATATTGAAACCGGAATATCCTTCGGTGGACATTCCGGTTCTTTCCCAAAGTTGGACATTGTGGTTTCCGCCGGAATATGAAGTGAATTTGCGGCGTTCTGTTACGTTAAAACCCTCCGCGTCCGAATCTCATTTTTTTCCGTTACCGGAAGCAATGAGTTCTCTGTTGACGAACTCTCAATTTGATCCGTTTTCCTCCGCAACGTGGAAAGAACTTGTGTGGGGTAAACGCCGTTATCAGGATGCGGCACGGGCATCGGATATTTTTTTCAACTGGATTACGGAAGAATTGCAAAAGACAAATCCTGTTCTTTCCGGTTCTGAACGAAATTTGTTCAATACTTCCATCCGTAACGAATTTGTTCCAACAGAAACCGGCAAAACGAGTTGGGCGGCTGTATTCCGCAACGAAAAACGATTACTTGCATTACTGGACGAAATCCGACAAAACGATGAAAAAGGAATTAATGTTCAAATAATACTTGACAAGCAATCGTTAGCCATGCTTGGTATTACATCAACAGCGTCGATTTCATTTCCTGAAACGGATTTGACGGAATGGCGTGGAACGAATTTATTTGAACGAGCCGGATTGGTTCTGCTTGTTTCTTCAAAAATCCGGTCGGACAAGATCAAAGAATACACGTTTTATGTTACATCATTTCTGACCAATTCGTTATATCGACGTTTTTTTTCCGAATCAATTAGTAATTGTTCGCAATATATTCCTGAAACGGTTAATCTGATTCGGTTATCTTCGGGGGCATCGAATTTTCCTGATTGGTATGGTTCGTTGGGGTCAACAGGATTTAGTCATCCTCAATGGACATCGTTGGATGAATGGCTTCGAGACACAACACCATTTTCGTTACCGTGGTTGGTTTCACCGTCGATGATTCGTTTGGCGTCGGTCATGCCGAATTGGATTGCGTTTGAGGTATCCGGCGAAACCGATCAATCGTTTTATATTGTTCATCGTGGAACATTTGCGGCTTATTATTGGTTAGCGTTTTTGACGGTTCTGGTTTTAACGACACGAAAACCGTTTTCATCGCCGATTGTTCTTGTCATACTTTTAATTTTATTTGAACTTCTCACGCGATTGGCGATCCCTTTTTTGATGGATATTCCGAGTGGGGCATTTTGGGGAACCGCTGTTTCGCTTGGTTTTGGCATGATCCGATCACAATCCGCCAGAAAAATTGCAAAAAATTTCGCAACAAAAATTAAGCGTTTTCCGTACCAAACCCGCTCAACCAACAAACCACTTACCGAACCAACCAATCTGGAACATTTATAATAGACTTACTTTTCGTAATCATAATATTGTTGTTTTTTGGTTGTGTAGTGTTGTTACATTCATCACCCTTTTTAACATAATTTATTGCAACAAATTATATTTGTCGTTGTGTGAAGGTTGTCTTGTTGAGTCGCCATACGGAGTGAATATTTTGTTCTTAAAATTGCTAGAAATGGAGATGTTCATAAAACGATATAAAATAAAAATTCATTTTATAAATATACTAAAGTTTTTTCAACTGTTTTATTATTTCAAATATTTTCGTATCGCTAACACGTTCAGGGTGAATCACTAATAAATTGGCATTGATTTCTGTTGCATCTTCTATAGATTGTTTTGGATCAACACATCCAATTGCCCGAATGATGTTACGTTGGTTTGCCAGACGAATTGCGGTTGCAAACTGTTTCGTTAAAGCAACGCCACAAGTTGTTTTATGAGAAAGTTGTTGTTCCGCCGTATCTAGTAATTCTGTTAACGCGACAAATGACTCTTGTTTCAAGAAAAAGTTTTTTTGTAATAAATTCAATAAACGAATCGGAAAAGTTGCCGATTTGTGAAAAGCAAACCAAATAACCGGATTGGCTTGGACTTCCTGCAACGGCAATTTAATAGCAATTTCTATTTTTCGTTTCTTTATTTCGTCTTTTGCAGAAGGAGTCAAAATACTTTTCGACGAAATAAATAATTTTGTTGCAGTTCCAAGATGTTCCTTCAATTCCGCCAGAGAAATAACACGACTGTCAATATAAATTTCATTCGCAACCGGTTTTTCAATATTGTCTTTGCTGTTTTTAATATCAGATGGAAAACTTGTTTTTGCAACAGTTTTTTTGTTCGCAGTAGTTTGTTTTTGTGTAACAGTTATGTCGGTTATGATTTGCCGAACAATGATGTCAATGTCAAACGTTTTGGGAGGCGGAGAATGAAGAACTGGAAATGAAGAAAAATTAGTTTCAGTCATGTTTTTTGTACCATTAAAATATTTCTGAACATAACGATCTATTTTTTTATTAACCACAAAATATACGGAAAAAATAATTCGCAGATGATACAAATTTTCGCATAGATAATGCATTTATTCTTTTCGGTTATCGGTGATTCCGATAACAGACCAACGAATCGGCGTGGCTTTAGTGCCGATCAATTCCGATGTAAATTTACCATCACTGGTCATCAACACTTCGTCACCAACACCCGCACCCAGTTTATCAACTGCTATGTATGGTTCCGCATCTGCCCGAACAATCAACATTTTCCAACCGTCCAATGTTGGATGTTTTATTGTTGCGGTTGCGGTGCCAATTACTGTGCCTTTAATCATCTGTAGAAAATAGTTTGACTATGGATCAAATTTTATTTCGATATTTGATCGTCAACAGAATATCAACGATAATCATCAACATATTAAAAACATACAGTACGATGACCGGATCAAAATTGTAAAATATCTTGTGCAAAATTCCAAACATGTATGCCAACAGCACTATTCCACTGAATTTCAAACTTTTACCGTCGCTTCGTTTGGTTTTCCATAACTTTAATATTGATAAAGGCCAACTCACACCAAAGCAAACCATCATACCGATTTCAAAAGGACTCATTTTGTTACTCAAAATATTTGTACTTATTTCTAATTCATACTGTTTTCGATACTGAATTTATTTTCCTAAGATATGTAAACTATCAACTAAGGCACAACGACGTTGTCGGGTAAAAGTCAACGGTGTGGTAATTCCTTCACCGGTTGGTCCTGCGATTGAAAATGAAGAATAACCTTCACCGCCGCCGCCATTTCCTGCTGTACTGGGACCGTTTTTAACAAAAATTGTTGTATCCATTACTTTACCCATTTTTGTCATATTCAGTACATTATTTGAGTGAATGATTGCTGTGTGACGAAAACCATGTTCGTATTTTTTCGCCAGTGCGATTCCTTCGTCAACATCACGAACACGAACAAATGGCAGGAATGGCATCATCTGTTCCACTGTTACGAATGGATTAGATTCATCTGTTTCTCCGAACAAAAGTGGAATATCGTCCGAAATATTCTTTCCAATTCCTGTTGCAAGAACACGTGCGTCTTTACCAAGAAAATCACGGCTCGGAACATCATGTCGTGCTGCACCTTCACCTGTCTGAACGATTCCTTTTCGTGTCATTAAATCTGTTTCAGCGGCATTGAGTCGGACGGCACCGGCACGTTCCATTGCTTTGAGCATCGGTTCAAACACTGATTCAACAACAAAAACTTCTTTCTCCGCAAGGCAAAGTAAATTATTGTCATAATAAGCACCGGCAATAATACTCCGCGCTGCACGATCAAGATCCGCCGTTTCATCAACCACCACAGGCGGATTACCCGGTCCGGCAACAATCGCACGTTTTGTCTGAGACAACGCCGCTTTAGCAACTCCAGGACCACCAGTTACAACAATTAAATTTACATTCGGATGTTTAAAAATCACATCCGCTGTTTGCATTGTCGGTTCAACAATAACGTTAATTAAATTATCAAGACCATGTGCACGAAAAATCGCTTCATTGAAACGCCGCACACCTTCCGCCGCAATCTTTTTACCGCTTGGATGCGGGTTGACTACAAGCGTGTTACCGGACGCAATCATATTGATCGCGTTATTGGCAATCGTTGGCAGTGAATGTGTTACAGGTGAAACAGCACCGATAACACCAAACGGCGAAAACTCAATCACCGTCAATCCGTGATCGCCACTATAAACTTCACTTTTGAGAAATTCAACACCGGGAGCGTTTTTACCAAGACCAACTAATTTATCAATCTTGTGTTCAAGACGACCTATTTTTGTTTCGTTTAATTCCAGTGTGCCGAGTTCAACACTTTGTTCAATAACAATACGACGAATAATAGAAAGAATCTCTTTTCGTTCAGAAATTGTTCGGGTTTGTAATTCTTCAAACGCCGTACGTGCTGCCGCTACCGCATCATTCGGATCGGAAAAAAGACCATTGTAACCACGAAAACTTCGCGACGAAATTGGTAACGAAAAATGCGACGCATTACCCGGACAACCAACCGGTACTCCTTGACTGCTAATCCGGTTAATCACTTCTTCAACAATATTTCGAATAACAGGTTCACTTAGATTTTGCACGATAATTCCTCCATGAATCATTTTTGGTTATAAATATTATAAATTTACTTTTTGTTTATTCACGTGTAACGAATCGACAATTCCAATAATTGTTGCGTCCACAGGTAATAATTTTGTTTCCGGTGTATTTCTGGCACTGGAACCTTGTACAATCAGTACAAATTCGTTTTCTCCTGCTCCAACCGTATCGACCGCAACCAATGTTCGTCCTGTTGTTTTCATTGCAGTACGTTCTTCGTTCAATCGGTATGGCTCAATCAGTAACAATTTCTGTCCCACCATTGAGTCAACCTTCTGCGTAGAAACTAAAGAACCGACAATTTTTGCAATAAACACGTTATTTAGTAGGTAGTTAAAAATGGAAAATAGAAAGTGAAAAAATTAATCGCTTGTGTTACGATCCACGATCAATTGTTTTGTTTTTCTCGCAACAATAATTTCTTCATTTGTTGGTACAACCCAAATTTGTATTTTACTTTCTGTTGCATGAACCGCGACTTCACCTTGAACTTCTTCATTTTTCTGCGGATCAAGGATGATACCAAACACTTCCAAACCGGAACAAACTTCTTTTCGTATCGTTTTATTATGTTCACCGATACCGCCGGTAAACACCAACACATCAGCACCGCCCAATTCGACAAGGTAAGCACCAAGATATTTTCGTATATCACCGACAAGAACATCAAGTGCAAGCCGTGCTTGTTTATGTCCCTTTTCCGCAGCAATAATAACGTCGCGTAAATCGCCGCTCACTCCACTTAAACCAAGTAAACCACTTTTTGTTGCTAAAATATTCAAAATCTCGTCATGTGTTTTCCCTGTTTTCCGTATCAAATAAGGAATCACAAACGGATCAAAATCGCCAACACGATTATTATGAAACAAACCGGTTTGCGCACTTGTTCCCATGCTCGCAGCAACACTTTTACCGGCGTTGATCGCACAAAGCGAACTAGAACCGCCAAGATGCATTGAAATAACTTTTAAGTCGTTACGTTTCAAAATTTCTGCAATACGCAACGAAATATACCGATGCGATGCGCCATGAAATCCGTAGCGAATAATATTGTATTTTTCCGCCCACTCAAATGGAACACCATAATACCGATTTCTGTTCGGAATCGTCTGATGAAAATCTGTTTCAAATGCCGCAACAAGCGGAATCTCCGGCAATCTTTCCGCCAGAATCCGCATTGCTTTCACATACGGTGGATTGTGCGCTGGCATCATATCATTGATCTCTTCCATCGCATCCAGCAATCCGGCATCAACAAGCCGAACACCAGAAACACCCGCCGCATGAACCGCCTTAAAACCAATTGCCACAACTTCTGTTGTATTTTTAATTGGTCCAAAATTTTGTTCGGTTAATTGCTCAAGACATTGTCGAACCGCAATCGCATGATCGGCAATTGGAAGATTCGTTTCCCGTTTCACTCCGTTGACTTCAACAGTACACGGACTCAACGTTTCACCGATTCGTTCAACACGACCTTTTGCCAAAACTGTTTCGGTATTCATGTCGAATAACGAATATTTGAAACTAGTCGATCCGAGATTGGCAACAAGAACATACATGGGAAGTTTGTTTGGAATCGGCAATTTATAGTTACAATTTTAATCGGCGATATTTTGTTGACGGTTAAAATGGGCGACCGAAAATAGTTGGATGACCGATTGTTAGATTTAAGTTACGAATTGCCGAATGATTCCTAAAAAACAATTACTAACTAAGATAAGCAGCAACCAGTCCTTCTGCGGGACGAGCAATAACGTGTTGAGCGATGAGTTCCCCGACACTTTGGGCGGCTCCGGCACCCGCTTCGACCGCAGCACGAACACTGCCGACATCACCACGAACAACCGTAGTTACAAGACCTCCACCGATCTGAACTCGTTTCACTATTTGTACATTAGCCGCTTTTGCCATTGCATCTGTTGCTTCAACGAGCGCGACTAAACCCTTTGTTTCGACTAATCCAATTGCATCTTGCATGATCTTTGTTTATCGTTAATAGTTAGGTGAATAGTGAACAGTAAATAGTCTATCATTTATCGTGAATCATAAAGTAGTAAATGTTTTTTAATACGGAAAATACCGTATATGATTTACTATTCACGATAAATTAGTTACTATTTACTACGTTGATGTTTTTTTTATAACGGAAGCCGGAAGCACTTTCGCAATATCATTATGAGGACGCGGAATAACCTGAACACTAATAACATCGCCGATTCGTCCGGCAGCAGCGGCTCCGGCATCAGTTGCCGCTTTGACCGCCGCAACATCGCCAGTTACAAAAACGCTGACCATGCCGCTACCGACATTGTCCCAGCCAAGAAACTCAACGTTTGCCGCTTTAACCATCGCGTCCGTCGCTTCAACCAAAGGAATAAATCCCTTCGTTTCGATCATTCCCAACGCTTCAAGTGATTTTGCCATTTTTGTAATTAATAGTTAGTCGTAAACCGTGAATTATTTTATTACGGAAATTACGAATTGTTCATAGTCAACAAAAAATATAACTGATTATTAATTATTGTTCGCTATTAACTCGACATTGTTCGCATGTTCCAAATCAGCGGCGTTTGCTTCATCGGTATCAAGATGAACTTCGAGTTTAATTTTTTCGCCCACCCGAACCAAAACATTTTCAAATGTTGTTGTACAATTATTAGCGGTAACACGCAATTTCATACGGTCTTTGTCTTTAACGCCGTAAAATGCAGCGTCGGCATGACCCATGTGAACATGGCGTTCTGCCCGAATCACCCCTCTTTTCAATTCGACCACACCTTTCGGTCCCACCAATACGCAACCAGGTGAACTTTCGAGTTTACCGCTTTCCCGTACAGGCGGATCAATACCAAGTGAAATTGCATCGGTGAACGCTAATTCGACTTGTGTTTCGGAACGTGTGGGACCGAGAATCCGTACAGTTGGAAGCATTCGCTTTCGAGGACCAACAATCATCACTGTTTCTTCCGCCGCAAAGAATCCTTCCTGATACAGGTCTTTCATCTTCGTCAATCGTTCTTGCCCAAATAATATTTGAACGTGTTCGTCAGTTAAATGAATATGCCTTGCCGAAATACTAACAATTAATTCCGGTTTAACAGGTTCCGTTTTAGCAGCAACAGATATTGGAAACCGTTTCGATACGATTTCGCGAACAATTGCTTCCAAAACATGACGATCCAACGACGGCGGCAACGAAACCATT
>JAIRTV010000622.1 GCA_031254675.1 Planctomycetaceae bacterium
CCCGATAGTTTGCCCAACAGTTTGATTTGTGTAAACTATGACGGCAAAAAGCAATACAAATCCAAAACTTAAAAAAAAGCGTATTCGTTTTGAAAACATCATGTTTTCTCTCCTCAAAATAAAATAAATTATTGTCCAAATGATTGTCCAAGACAAAACTAATCTCATCATTTTTTAATCGGCTGAAAAATTTCGTTAGAACAGTAAAAATCGCTAAAAACAGAAAAATCGACATAAATTAATTATTTTATCTGTTGTTCTTATTATGACATCGCCATAACGATTTTTTAGTTTACTCAAGTTAATTTTATACTCACTAACGCTGCCATTTTGTTGATTGCAGATTTACTAATCGCAGAAAATTGGGTAGTCATTCGCGGGATTGCGGGATTATTGCGGGATTATAGAAAAACTCTATTTTGTTACAACTCAAACACCGTAAATTATCTGTTTATTCGAATTTTGAAGTTGGAATTAAAGTTTCGGATTGGTCAAGACACGATGATGTCGTGGTTGAATCGCTCACCAACCACAATTTTAAAAAACCGCGAACTGTTTATTTGATAATCAAGTTTGGCTACCGCCAACACAATATTTCGATGAAATTTTGGTGAAATATTGTCCTCAAAACATTGCCTACCTGATTTAACGAAACCAACACATCAGCATCTCAATGTTGAAGAGTAGTTTGAAAAAATTGTCTCTGACTCCCTAGTCAAAAAAAGCCGAACCGTTACAATCACATAACTTATTGCGTAAATGTATTATGAGTCTAAACAATAGGACACAAAAAAAGAATTTTATAAAATTGCCGTTATTTTTGTTGGTTCGGCGGTTTGAACAGAATTTGCGATTTTTGTTTTTCCTGTGTTTTCAGTACCAACACAAACGGTAACACAAGACTTGCACGCAAAAAGAGTGTAACTCGAGAAGTTGTCGAGAGTCAGCTTCGCTAACCCAACCCTTCACAAGGAGCAAACAATGAATTTACAAACTCCCAACAGTAATGACGCAACCAAAACCGTAAACCGTTCACGAAGTATTGTCCCCTGTAGCGGATTATGTTCACGATGTATTGATGGGTGCCGTGGAAATTGTGAAATTTTCAAAGCCACTTTTCGAGGTCGTGAATTGATTTATCCTGGTCCTTTTGGCGAAGTTACCGCTGGCGGAGACAAAAATTATCCTGTTGACTATTCCCATCTGAATATTCAAGGTTATGCCGAAGGTGCTGTCGGTTTACCGGATGGTGTTGCTGCTTCGCCCGATACCGCACGCTTTCCCATTGTCAACACCGAAACTTCTTACGGATGGGATCAGAAAGTCGCCATGACTGTTCCAATTTTTACCGGTGCTTTGGGTTCCACCGAAATCGCACGCAAAAATTGGGAACACTTCGCGGTTGGTGCTGCACTTTCCGGTGTTACCATCGTTTGCGGTGAAAATGTTTGCGGAATCGACCCGCAACTCGAATTAAACGCCAATAAAAAAGTCGTCAAAGCTCCCGATATGGATCGGCGAATCGACGCCTACCGAAAATATCGCGGAACTTTCGGCGAAATTCTAATTCAAATGAATGTTGAAGATACTAATCTCGGTGTTGCCGAATATATTATCGACAAGCATAAAATCGAAACCATCGAACTCAAATGGGGGCAAGGCGCCAAATGTATCGGAGGCGAAATCAAAGTCGCCCAACTCGAACGCGCAATCGAACTTCAAAAACGCGGCTACATTGTTACTCCCGATCCGTCCGACCCAATTATTCAAGCATCGTTCAAAGCCGGAGCTATTAAAGAATTTGAACGGCATAGCCGACTTGGTTTTGTTACTGAAGAAGGTTTTATGAACGAAGTGGCGCGTTTGCGTGCACTTGGCTACAAACGAATTACTCTCAAAACCGGTGCGTACAGCCTCAAAGAATTGGCAATGGCAATTAAATTTTGCTCAAAAGCAAAAATTGACTTGTTGACGATTGACGGGGCGTCCGGCGGAACCGGAATGAGTCCTTGGCGAATGATGGAAGAATGGGGCGTGCCGTCAATTTATCTACACAGTGCCGCCTACGAATATGCTTCCATTCTTGCCGCACAAGGGGAACGTGTTCCTGATTTGGCGTTTGCCGGAGGTTTTAGTTCCGAAGACGGTGTGTTCAAGGCATTGGCATTGGGTTCGCCTTACGTGAAAGCGGTGTGTATGGGACGTGCTTTGATGATTCCGGGAATGGTCGGCAAAAATATTGAGCAATGGCTCAAAGAAAATAATTTGCCGAAATCTGTTTCCGAATTTGGCAACACGCCAGAAGAAATCTTTGTCAATTACGAAAAAATCAAAGATATTGTTGGAGCAAAGGAGATTCAAAATGTTCCGCTTGGTGCGATTGGAATTTACAGTTACGCGGACAAGATCAAAGTCGGATTGCAACAACTCATGGCTGGAGCGAGAAAATTCAATGTTTCCAAAATTACCAGAAACGAGTTAATGTCGCTCACGGAAGAATGTGTTAAGGTTACGAACATTCCGTACCTGATGGATTGTTACCGCGACGAAGCCATCAAGATTTTGAAAGGTTAAACCCAAAAGATTGGAGTTTGAAAAGTTGGAGCGTATCAGGAATCAATAATAGGTTACTATTTTGTTTGGTGTCCGGCGTGTCAAAATCATTTGGCACGCTTCCAACGAAAAACGATTGTTGTTTTCCATTTCTACCCTGAAAAACGCCGTTTGATATGAAAATTTCGATAAAAAATCTTGGTGTGATTCGTCAAGCAGAATTGACGCTTGGCGATTTGACGATTATTTGCGGCAAAAATAATACAGGGAAAACATACGTCACTTATGCGTTGTATGGTTTTCTTGCTTTCTGGAAAAATTTCTTACAAATAGAAATACCAAAAGATAAAATTGATCATCTTTTAACTGATGGTAGTATAACGTTGGATTTGAATAATTACGTAAAAAAGGTATCAAACATTTTGCAAAATGGATGCCAAGAATTTACGTCGCAACTTTCAAAAGTATTTGCTTCATCGCCTAAACGTTTTATTGAAAGTTCTTTTGCTATTGAGATTGATGCGGCAGATATTTCTCTTAAAAATTCTTTTAGGCGTGCACCAAGTACAGCGACAACGGGATTATTTACCATTGAAAAAAAAAGCAACTCGTCATCTGTTGTTGTAACGCTTCTTATTGAGAAAGACAATATTAAAATATCGCAAGAAGTTGTTAATCGGATTATTGGCGATTCGATAAAAGACATTATTTTTGGTGGTGTTTTTCCCAAGCCATTTATTGCAAGTGCTGAACGTACTGGTGCGGCAATTTTCAGGAAAGAACTTGATTTTGCGCGTAATCGATTATTGGAAGCGATGAACTTGACCGAAAAAAATATTGATCCATTGACTTTGTTTTCTAATGTTTATTCTGATTATGCGTTACCGGTGAAATCGGAAGTGGGATTTATCCGACAGTTGGAAGATTTAGCTAAAAAAGATAGTTTTATTTCTGAACAACACGAGAGCGTATTAAAAGATTTTGCGGATATTATTGGTGGTGATTATACTGTAACTAAGGATAACGAATTTTTTTATGAACCTAAAGACCAACGTGTTAAATTGACGATGGATGAGAGTTCGAGTTCGGTGCGTTCTTTGTTGGATATTGGTTTTTATTTGCGGTATGTTGCTGAAGAGGGTGATATTTTGATGGTTGATGAACCGGAATTAAATTTGCATCCTGAAAATCAGCGGCGAGTTGCGCGGTTATTTGCGAGTTTGGTCAACATTGGGATCAAGGTATTTATTACGACGCATAGCGACTATATTATTAAAGAGTTAAATACACTTATTTTGCTTAACAAGAATGATAAACGACTGAAAGAGTTAGCTAAACGGGCGAATTATAAAGAGACTGAATTGTTGGATTATAAAAAGGTGAAAGTTTATATTGCGGAAGCGGCATTGCAGGCGGTGGGTGGCAAGCAGAAAAGATCAAAATGTCAAACTCTTATTCCTGCGGACATTGATGCCACAGGAATTGAGGTGAGGTGTTTTGATACGACTATTGAAAACATGAATCAGATCCAAGAAGAAATTATTTGGGGAGGCGATGACAGTGCTAACTGATACTGAAATTCTTCGACAACTGATTCGCGCGGATGCGACGACACGATTGCAACGAAAATATGACAGGAATTATGTTGAGCTTTATGAACCGCAATCTGATAATGATTGTGTAAAAATTTATGGTTTACCGGATGATATTATTGTCATCAAAGCGGATAAGTTTCCATCGCCGGCTGCGATTTTTCGGGGAAAAAACGGAGAGAGTAAGCGGGCGGATTATATTCTTATTAGTGAAGAAAAAAAGTGTGTTATTTTTCTTGAGATGAAAAAGACGACTGATTCTCAAAAAGAAATAGTGCTTCAACTTAAAGGAGCGCAATGTGTGATGAAGTATTGTCAAGAAGTTGGCATTTCGTTTTGGGACAAATTGGATTTTCTGAATGGTTACAAACATCGGTTTGTTTCTGTTTGCCATACGAGTATTCATAAGACCAAAACGCGACAAAATCAATCTCGTGAAGAGATTTCGATTAACGCGCAACATCGCAATCCGAATTTTATTATTAAGATATCATTTCCGAATCACGTTGAGTTTAATAAAATTGCAGCATTAACGAATTGAGAGTGTTTGCGGTAATTTTTTCTATTGTGAGTATTTTTGTGACTTGTCTCATTTGGTTATGACAATCCTCTTTGCAAGTTATTCCAGAGCAAGAAGGTGGGTGATGTTGCCTCAAAGGTGGGTGATGTTTCGCCGAAAGGTCGCGTCGGCGATAGCCGACTAGCCCCTTGTT
>JAIRTV010000626.1 GCA_031254675.1 Planctomycetaceae bacterium
TGTCGAGTTGTTATTGAAAAACCTTTTGGTACGGATTTAGAATCGGCACAAAAATTGAACGAAATGATTCATCGCCATTTTAATGAATCACAAATTTACCGAATTGATCATTATCTTGGCAAGGAAACAGTTAACAATATTTTGGTACTGCGTTTTGCCAACACCATTTTCGAACCAATTTGGAATCGCAACTACATTCAAAATATTCAGATCACAGCGAATGAAGACATTTTGGTGGGACGTCGTGCTTCGTATTATGAAACGGCGGGGATTTTGCGTGACATGTTCCAAAATCATTTGTTGCAAATTTTAACATTTGTTACAATGGAGCCGCCGGCTCGGTTTGATGCCAAAGCAATTCGTGACGAAAAAGTCAAAGTGTTGCAATCGATTCGACCGTTTACCGAAGCGGAAGTGTTGCGAAATTCTGTGCGGGGACAATATCGAAGTTATCGCGATGAGTTGGGAGTTGCGAAAGACAGTCAAACGGCAACATACGGAGCGATTCGTCTTTTCATTGACAATTGGCGTTGGAAGGATGTTCCGATTTTTTTGCGGAGCGGTAAAGGGATGCCTTGCCGATCAACACAAATTGTAATCAATTTTCGCCAACCACCTCACAGTTTGTTCGGAGATAAAGCGTCAAATTTATTGCTACAAGAAAATCGTTTGCTCTTGCAACTTCAACCGGCGGAAGGGATTCAGGTACATTTTATGACAAAAATTCCCGATACGGAAATGAAAATTCGTTCATCGGAATTGAATTTTAATTTCAAGAACAGTTTTTCCGGTGAAATGCCCGATTCTTATGAACGTTTATTATTGGATGCGCTTCATGGTGATGCTTCACTTTTTGCGCGGAGTGATGAAGTGGAGGCGGCGTGGCGGATTATCGACCCAATTCAAAAAACATGGGACAGCGGAAAAATGCAAGACCCTGAATTTTACGAATCCGGTTCGACCGGTCCCGCTCAAGCTGATCGTTGGATTGAATCATTCGGGCAACATTGGTTCGATCAATGCCCTCTTGTGTAACTTCAATTCATGACAATTCAACCGTTTCGATTGTTACGGAATCAGAAAAAGTTACGATAAAACATTGCCGCCAATTCTATGATCTTTCCGACTATCATCAATTTGATTTTTTTTGTTTCAAAATAGAATTATTATGGAAACTCTTAACTTGAAACGAACAACATATTGTCGATGATATATTTTATGTTCGAAAAATAAAAATCAAATTTCAAAGTGTTATAAATAACAATACAAAAGAATAATAACACAAAAAAATAATGTATCGATTCAGTGGAATGTTTTTTACTTTTCGCAATTTGTTGACATTGATTTTGGGTGTTGTTATACTTTTGATTGTTGTGAACATTAACATTCAACATAAAATTTTAGTAAAAAATATTTTCTATGCGAATCGGAGTGCTTTGCAGTGGTGGCGATGCCCCCGGAATGAATCCTTGTTTGCGGTCTATTGTCAGAACAGCTTACACCTGCAATGACGAAATTTATGGTATCCTGCATGGTTACGAAGGTCTGTTAAACGAAGAATTTTATCACGGCGAGAACGGTTCTCCGGTGATGGGCATACGTTCTGTGTCCGGTTTGTCAAAACTTGGCGGCACAATTTTACATAGCAGCCGATCAAAACGATTTCAAACTCCCGAAGGTCTCCAAGCCGCAGCAGCAATTTTACGCAAACATAAATTCGACGCTCTTCTGACAATCGGCGGAAATGGAACACTTTCCGGCGCCATCGAATTAAGTCGAGTCTGGAAGGGTCAAATTATCGGGTTGCCGGGAACGATTGACAACGATCTTTTCGGAACTGATTACACCATTGGTTTTTCCACAGCGGTTCACACGGCGGTCGAAGCGGTTGACAAACTTCGTGATACGGCAGGAAGTCATGATCTCATGTTTTTCGTCGAAGTGATGGGGCGACATTGCGGCGATATTGCTCTTTCCACCGCAATTGCATCCGGTGCCGAAATTGCCTGTATTCCCGAAGCCGTCGAAATTCCGGAACGAATCGTCGCCAAACTCCGAAAAATAAAAGAATCCGGAAAAACCTCTGTCCTGGCAATTGTCGCCGAAGGCGACGAAAGCGGCGGCGCATTCGCGATGCAGAAAATTCTCAAAGAAGCCGGAAATCCCTTCGATAGTCGAGCGGTTGTTCTTGGTCATGTGTTGCGTGGCGGTTCGCCCTCACCAGAAGATCGAGTCCTCGCCTCCGAACTCGGTAACTTCGCCATCAGCGCCCTCGTTCTTGGCGAAACCGGAAAAATGGCTGGCAAAATACGCGGCGAACTGGTTCTCACGCCCCTCGAACAATGCGTCGCCAGCCATAAAACGGTCGATGTCGAACAACTTCGTCTATTGCGTATTGTTGCCAGTTAATCCGTTTTTTCCGCTATTTCGGTTATTTTTCGTCTGCATTCCTCAAAACAACAAAAATCATCCCCCAAATAATCCCCCCAATTTTATTGTTATTTGACTTTTTATTGATCCTGTTCTATGTTAGGTAGATAATTTGTGATAATTCGGTGGATTTTGTGTTTTTCATTTTTAACCGCAAAAATTCGCAACGTTTTCACAAAAAGCGTAAAGAATATTCGATAAATTTGTTCTTGGCGATCTTCACGGTTGAATCGAAAATGCCGCTGAACAATTACCGATACAATTACCAATTTTCATTATTTGAGTCTAAAAATGAGTATTATTGTTGAAAAAATTGTTACGATTGAAGAACAGATTGCTTGTATTCAGTCGAAACTGACGACGTTGATTTCGAAGGTTGACACGTTGAACCGAAAAATTAACAAATTTTCTGATTTGTTAGCGGAAATAACCGCCGAAAGCAATGCGATTTGGCAGGAAATTGATTCGACTCAACACGGATTGAAATTAATTCAGACATTGCTTGTCAAAGTGAAAACGGAAAGTAAACAAATTTCGGTTGATCAGGACGAAAATAAATTGCTTTATGAATCCATGACGGAGATGTTTGGTGAGGCGTTTCAAGTTGTTTCTCGATTTTTTGAAACAGTCCAGAAAATCGGAATTGTTGATAAAGAGAAAGCTGCCGATTTCCTTGCTTTGCAGCAACAGATTCACCAAACGCAACCGATGTCCGAACCGATAAAATCATTAGAATTGCCGACGGTGCCGGAATCATTGCAGGCATCGGAGATAGTTGGTGAAGATTCCGATTCGTCAGATGAAGCAACGGAATTGTCCGACAAAAATAACTTCGAGACAAATTGGGACAAACCGGATTCCAATTATGTTTCAGAAAACACTAAACCGGTAATTCCTGAATTTTCTGATATTCCTGAATTGCCTGATTCTTTGCCGTCGATGGGCAACACCGAACCGGAAATCAATGTGTTAGCAACCGCTACGGAAATTCCGGTTGAAGCCGAAGCGCTTAATTTGTTGCCGCTCCAACTGACCACGCCGATCAATAATTTGGACAATTCCAAACAAACCGAACTTTCAGCGGAAGAGGAAAAAAAACTCGAAGATCTTCTAGCGGATCTTTCCACTCCGATTTCGACATGATTTCTAATAGACTTTTTCTTTAAACTGAACTTTGGCAACGTTGTGTTTCACACTGTAAATCAAAGGGTTTGAAACATTGAAATCACTCGATTATTTTCAAAAGTTACAATATTTTTATCTCTTTTAAAATAGAAAAAATATGGATATTTTCATTTCCATTTTTTCAGTTATTGCTTTCGTGGGCTATGCACTATTATTACTGTGGGGTTATGAATGTGCTATTAACGGAGGGCATCATATTATTACATATTTATCAAACTATTATAAATTCAAAAAAGTAAATAATAATACACAGGATATTCAATCATCTGTCAAAATGTTTACATTTGGTGTTGTGATTATATTATTATGTATCAGTGTACCCTTCATCGCGGTTCTTGGAGGATATATAAGAGTACGTTAATAAATACTAAGAGAAATGACAATGAAGTGGACTAATTTTTCTGAGTCAAAAATGGAATTCAAAAAAACTATGCACCAATTACATTAAGTTTTTTTTGCTGCGTGTGATTGTCCGAAAGATGTTCAACCACTGCGATTGTCCATAAGATTTAGAAATAACTTAAAATTAACGGTACAATAATAAAATTTGGAATGATCTTTTCAGAAAGCAGAATTAATTTGAGAACTTATAGTTTTAGTAAAAACCGAACGAAAAATTATTTTCGATATTCGCAGAGACGCAGTATTGTAAATATCCGTTACGAAATATGCAAGGTTGATATTGCCGTAGATGGTACGTCAACAATCGCTATAACCGGTTCGGAAGTCTATCGTACATCAACCGAGTATGATACGAAAGGTCGTGTCCATAGTTCAATTGATGCTC
>JAIRTV010000641.1 GCA_031254675.1 Planctomycetaceae bacterium
TTATAATTTTTTAAATTTTGTTTTGATATTCTTTGAGCAATTTTTGGCATAGAATTCCCTTAACGTTGCGTCTTTTTCATTGATTTTCTGAAACAGACGCGGCTTTTGCACGTCGTATCTCTCTAGTTTTGCCGTTTCCGTGTAACCCATCGGCACATGTTATTCACGAAATTTCGCATGCCGATCATGCTCTCTTTAACCTGATCGTTCTCAGAATTTCATCTCCCATCCATTTCTTTTTCGCTCCAAAAATATGTTCGATACGGCAACGGATATGAGATTTAATACGATTACAAAAACGTTGGAGCGGCGTCAGCGGATGATTGTGAACTCTTTTCTCACAGATTTGCGGAGAAAATCCACGTTCGGTCAAGTCTTCGGGAATCATACTCTGTTTGAGTTGCTCGTTTTTGGTGTGGCTGTTGTGTTGTTTCGGAACATCGACAAACGTACCGTCCACCGCACAACCCTCTTTTTCTTCCAAACCTTGACGAATTAACGTGTCATAAAACAAATCAAAGAGATGGCGTTCCATGTCTTGTTCCTTGAGGATTTCGCCGAAATTCCCTATTGCGTTTTTAATTCGAACATGAATTTATTGTTTTGTTTCTCAACCATGACGGTAAACGGAGTTGTTTCTTTTGCCGTATAAATTTTAGGCACTACTTCAACACCGTATAATACTTTCTCTTGTGTTTTAGTTTTTGTTACTTCGTCATAATGATAAGAATGACCATCCCAACGAGATTCTGTTTTTGTAAAAGTTACAAAATATTCCCCGAATGTCGTTCCCGAATCAGCCTTTCCGTCTGGTGTTTGAATTTCGAACAGACCGTCTTCTTTTGTGTAACCACATGCCATTTCCCCTTTTCCTTCTTGAGTTGGAGAAAACATTACTAACGTTTCCGTCAGGGGTTGTCCATCCAAAGTTACCGTTCCGCTAACATGATACGAATTTGTTTTTGCGTTACATCCTGTTGTCAGCAAAAATAAAATAATGAATCCGGCAGAATAAAAAAAATATTGATTTTTCATAATTGTTTTGAAAAAAAAAAACAGCGGTTTTGTCTGTATCAATAATATAGGAATTGAACACAAGTAAAAATCGAACAACCTAAGACAATCAATTAACGAAGTATTGGCGATAATCAATCTGCCTCAGATGTTTCAAGGAGGAGGCAGATCAAAATTAAAATTGTTATCAGTTGGAAATTTACCTAAAAGGCAGAGGTTTCCGCTCCATTAATTGTTCCGCAGGCACCCCAAATACCGAATGTTGAAGGACCGCTAAAAGTACCACTGTTTCCATTGGTAGTACCTCCGAGCCTTTCATTGATATTTCCGCAATTAATTGTTTCTGAAATAAAGCGAACACTGCCGTCGGTGAAACATCCGTTTGCTCCTCCTGAATGATAACTGCTTGCCGAATGCATAACCCATCGAAATGCATCGGAATTGGTTTGATTACCCATAACACAGGTTGGACTATTGGGCGGCAAAATTGTATTAAATGAACTGTACAATTGTTCGGCACCGCTCCATATTCGTCCGTTTCCGCCAAAGGTATTATCCCAAGGTATATTGATTGATCGGGTTAAAGAACCTGTTACGGGAAGAGTTTTATCAAGGTAACCTTTTTGTGCTCGTGCCGCAAGACACGTTGCGGGAACAAAATCAGTATTTTTGTTATTCCAATTGGAAGAATTGGCACTCGATGACAGAACGGTATAATCATTTTGACTCATTGTTGTACAACCTTCAGAAAAAAGAATTGTATTACTTGTTCCATCTGTAACCGTTGCCATATTTACAGAGTCATCTTTCCCGTTAAAAATCGTAATTCCAAACACACCGCGTCCCCGTTGATTATACGGACGACATTGATCGCCATGTGAATTGGCGAGGTAATTGGTTCGTCCAATCGCAGGATAAGTACCGGTTTGGTCATTTGCCGTGTTAAACATGTTGTCCGAAGGACATCCCAATGCGGACAGAGAAATGGTGTACGGACTGGCAATCTGAGTTCCCGATGCGTTACGTACCCATTCGCGTCGATGAATGGGAATCTCGTTATCACCGGTGTTTGTTCCCGTATCATACTTGTCCCGACATAACTGTAACTGAGAGGTTAATCCGCTGTAGAACGCTTGTTGTTCAATAAACGGAGTTAACACTACGAACTGATTGATCAGTTCCACCCAACCCGGTTTTGCTGTACGATTTTTGTACAGTGTCGGTTCCCATATCAACGGTTCCCATGCTGCACACGGAAAACGTTGATAAACGTCGTGAAAATTTTGGGTTGCAATCCCAAGTTGTTTAAGATTGTTGGTGCATTGCATCCGTCGTGCTGCATCGCGTGCCGCTTGAATTGCCGGTAACAGCAACGCAATTAACACGCCGATAATTGCAATGACCACAAGAAGTTCGACAAGAGTAAATCCCTTACGAACAGTAAACAAGTGTTGCGAACGCAAATTATTGGATGTCATGGTAATCTCCTTTAAAGTGGTGAAAGGTAAACTTAATAATGGTAAAACTGTACATATTTTTGTTTCTCAATCTTCGAGATTAAAATCAAAAATATTTTTCCCTTTTTTTACAGTAACGTTAAGTAACGGTTTATCGGGATTGTTGTATTTTATTGGAATCAATGATTTTTCAGCGGGATATTCTGTCGCTTGTGCAGATCCTTCAATAACGGTTTCCATTCCCGTTCCTTTTGGAATAGGATTTCCTGCTTTATCAACACTGATGGACTTTGTAATAAAGACATCATAATCACCTATTTCCACCCCGCTTGTTTTTACTCCGGGCGTTACCATCGCATACGTCCCTTTTGAAGTAGTTATGGCGGCTGCACCGTGTTTATCCGTACTACGAGCAACAAACGTAATCACCGCTTCATCGACCGGATTACCTTGGTATGTTACCGTACCTGTAACGGATTGGACGGATAACATACTCTTTTGACAACCCGTTTCTAAAACGATTATTCCAAACAATATTAGCAAAGTTAAAAAACGCATAGAAAAAATGATAAAGTAAAATGTCGAATGAATTGAAAAAAAATAGCCCGATCTCAAAAATTTCAAACAATAAAAACAAGAGTCATTAATTTACGGACGATTAACGCTCTCTTTTCCGTTGGCAGTTCCTAAAGCTCCGATAATTCCATAAGGACTTTCACCTTGAAGGATAGCAGCATCGGTTGCTGTTCGGTTCATGTCACCGCAATTGATTGTCTGATTGAGAAAAACGACAGCGCCATCAGCCATCGTAACATTCGCCCCTCCGGAATGACGGCTACTAAGCGATAGAATGGAATCGTTATAATCGCTTGTTTCATTACCGTACATCTTGCAAGACGGCGAATTAGGAGGAAGATGTGCCGTAAAAGCTGAATGCTGATAGAGTCCGTCAGCCCATCGTCGTCCTGACCAACTCACGGAATTCCAACTTGAGGCAATCATTCCGGTTGCTGCGTCGCGTGCAGTAAGACATCGTGAAGGCGCAGCCCCTGAACCAGGACCCGAGTGAGCATAATCAGTCATTTCGCGGCGGTTATTTCCTCCCGCTGAGGCGATCAACATCTCACCCATTAAGAAGGTATTGCTGGTACCATCCGTAATGAACGAAAAATTACGCCCTTTTTGTCGTGTAAAACAACCACGCCAAGTTCGCCAACCGGTATTGACATTATTATCTCCCCATGCAGAGATTTTATCGCCAAGACAAACGCGGTAACTTAAAAGCCCAACCCGTGTTCCATCATCTTGTGTAATATTAGGATCACTGGGGCATAAACGTGTCGAAAAACGAGCTCGCATTGGTTTGTAGTTGGCATCCCAAGGTCTTGCTCCCGGCGGGCTGGAAGCGGAGGCTGTCCAAAATGCAGAGAAAGTAGTTGTACCGTCAACAGAATTTTCTGTGGTACCTGATGAGCAAAGCGATTGATGTAGAGGCGTTTGCTCAATGTACGGGAGAAGCATTGCCAACCAACCGACCCGATCATCGTAAACACCGGCGCATCCCATTGGCGGCCATGTTTTACAGATATCATGGTAGTTGTGACAAGCAAGAGCCAACTGTTTCAGATGGTTTGTACACTGCATCCGCCGCGCGGCTTCGCGGGCGGCTTGGACTGCCGGCAAGAGAAGGGCAATCAGAACACCGATGATCGCAATAACCACCAGTAATTCCACCAAAGTAAAAGCCCTGCTCTTAACTTTACTTGATGGGGGGCGCCCGGCGGTTGTGGGGGGGGGGGGGTGTGGGGGGGGGTGGTTGGTGGGGGGGGGGGGGG
>JAIRTV010000650.1 GCA_031254675.1 Planctomycetaceae bacterium
AGTTTGCGGAAATATTCTTTATTGACAGATTCCCAACCAACAGGCGAAGGATCATCGTTGCCGGAAACGAGTTGTTCCTGGATATTGGTTGGAAGATTTAAGGTTTTGTCTTCTTTGACGAAGAACTCACCGCCAAGATGTTTTTTGGCATCGTCGGCGGATTCCAATAAAATGCGTCGTTGACGTTGCGCGTTTTGGTAACGCCCTCCGCGTAAATCAATTTCAACTTGCGACATGACTTCTTTCATTTTTTCGAGATCGGTGTTGTGGTATCCCATCACTCGCATGTGATTTAAATCAATTCCTTCGGCGCGATTTCGTAGATCGGCTTGTTTTCCCGGCAACCGGTTTCGTTCTCGATCACCGCGATTCCGTGCCTGAGGACCTTCAAGACCTTCCCCAGTTTCACCGGCTTCTTTTCCTCCGCCGGTTGCGCCGCCAACAGCGTCTTTGCTATGATCTTTGATTTGTCCTTTCATGTAGGGATCGGGCGTGAGACGAGTTGGCGTGTTACGTCCGCCTTTTCCAACCGCTTCTTCGCCAACAAATTCGCCGCCGGATTTTCCTTGCCGACCTTCGCCGGAACGTCCTGCAATCTCGTTGGTGTTTGGCAACCGGTTGCCCGTAACACCTTTAGCGGAATTATTTGAAATCGGTCCGTCCAACGCATCCCAACCAGCTCCTTTATCAAGCGAATCAATCATACTTGACGTAATGTCTTCCATTTCTTCAAACAAATCTTCTTCCTCTTCCATTAGTTCGCCGATGAGGTCTTCGAGTTCGAGCGGTAATTCTGCCATGGGTGCTTCTTTTTCGTCGTCGTTGACGGTTTCTTCTTGCGACCAACGTTCGCGGTCAGCGGTATCCGGCAACCATCGTTCCATATTTGACGTTATTTCTTCCGCCATTTCGGTTCCGAGTTGCTCCAACGGCACCGCAATATCAGCGCATTTATCGAGATCACCTTTGTCGCCGTTCTTTTTGGCAATTTCCGTTTGAATTTCAACCATTTCCTGAAGTAATGAAGCGTTGGAAAAATCTTGAAACGGTAGTTTGCTTAGATCGGAATTGAGTTCGTTGAGGAATTTTTCCCATGCATCTTCGGCGGCATGAAGCTGTTTGACAAGTTGTTCTTCTTCTTCGGAGAAGTCTTCAACATTTTCTTTGTTTAGATTTTGGGCGGCTTCAACAACTTTCCGTTGGGCTTCGACGGCTTCGTCCACAGTTTTTTTCAACGCTTCCATCTTTTTGCGAACATCATCCGGTAAATCATCTTCATTCCGGTGTCCCATTTCATCGAGGGCTTTGGTTTCGGCTGCCCGAGCAAGCCCGATCATGTTCCGCAACGCATCAGCAATTTGTCCCTGCAATTCATGCAACTCCTTCGAAGGGGCATCGAATGTTTCAATCGCGGTCAACTTTGTGATCGCGTCAACTTGTTCGATTGCTTTGGTCATTGAGCCAAACGCGAGTTTGTTCAAATCGCGTTTAATCATTAAGTCTTCGGTTCGACCGTCGGCGGGAATTGATTTAACGATGCGAATACCTTCCTTTTGAATTTCGATCTGAATTGTTCGATCTTCGGCGGCGAGAGCGGCGCGTTCATCGAGTGTTTGTTTTTCGGTCATTTGTGCGGTTCGTACACGATTGCGAATTTGTTTTTCCATCAATTTCCGCAACGAATCACGCAACACGCTAAGTTGTTCGGTTGTTTCTTTAACGGCTTCGGTTTGATTGATTGTTCGGATGAGCCGCCAGGGACTTGTGGTTTCTTGTGGTTTGAGGTCGAGTCCCCAAGTTGGGTTGCGATAGACGCGGTTGTCCAACGCAACAACCCGAACCATCAACGTTTGCCCTGGTTTCACTATTTTTTCCGTAACGGTGAGAATATGTTCTAGGTTGAGTAGGTTGGTTGGGTTTTTGTCGTCGATTGCCCAGCGATGAATTTTTTCGGCGGATTCTTTGGATTCCGGCGAATTGGTTTCGGTGGTTTTGGTGTCGTCGTTTGAATTTTTGATTTTTGCTTCGATCCATGCGGCGGAGATTCCGAAGTCGTCGGTTACTTTGACCGCAATTGGTACACTTTGCCCGATTCCAATTGTTACATCGTTTGTTGGTCGGAGCATTTCGACAACCGGAACGCGGTCAGGCTCAACCCGAACACTATTCATACGAGGAACCGGATCTTCGAAGGCGTCTTTTTGCAACCGGATTTTGTAGGACATTGACCGAATCAGATCAATCTTTGCAGAAAGATAATTCCCGTTATCCTGTATGGTTCCGACAGTTCCGCCGCCGTCCCAGTCGAGTCGTCCCGACGTAATGGGAACCGTGGAGCGGATACGAAGTTCTGCTGCTGCGTATTGTGGAGCGGCAAGATCAGGGGTTTGAAGTTTAACCGTATTGGCGGGACGTTTCATGTAAGCGGGATACGTGTAAACGACTTCCACATCCGCAACGGTAGGTTTTTCCAAGACGCTGATTTTGAATTTTGGGCTTTGCGAATCGCCAACCTCAACCCGATAGGTTGTTGGTTTGCCGATTACCGGAATCGTGAGAGAATACGATCTCTTAATGCGATTTTCCGGCAAGAGTTCGGATGAGGATTTTGTTTCCGGTGTCTCTGTTTTGTTGTCGTCTTTATTATTGTTGTTATTGTTATTTGGAGTGATTTCGTCGGCGAGCATTATCATTCCTTCTTCTTTTTCTGTTCCGTCCGGTTTGATGAACAGGGTTGCGGTCAATGGTTTTTCGGAAGCGGGTTCTTCTGTTTCGGCGATGATTTGGAGCGAGTTTCCGATTAAGACTTCGGTGTTGCCTGGTTTGACGTCAATTTGAACGGTTCCGACGGAGGGGACGAAATCCCAAGGTTTTGTTAATCGGCTGGCGGCGGAACTCCAGTTGGGAAACACCGAACTGCCAACAACCGCTAAAACGCTTAGTAAAATGAGGACGAGACATGCTTCGAGAAAATCGCGTGGAGTTTGGAGCGAATACAGAAAACGCCGGAAGCGGGTTTCTTTGCTGGTAGTGGACTCGAACGGAAACGAATCTACTGTTTTGGCGGCTTGTTCGATGGCGGCGTGACAGAAGCCGCGATTTACATTTTCGGTATCGCCGGAGAGTTGGACGAGGTTGATGAGATAGCTTTCCAATTCTGGATTTTCGGCTTCGAGACATCGTGCGGTGCCTTCGAGAGATCGTTGGCTGATGACAACGCGCCGAATGACGAATGTGAGTAAGCCGACAGTTGTGACGAGCCAGACGGCGAATCCGACTGCGAGCAATGTTTGTGGCAATCGAAAAAAGGTATCAATGAGTGCGAAGATGAGAAAAAGACCGAGTGAGGCGCTGATTGCCCAGATAGCGGAGCTGAGTAGTGTGAACATCCACCATTTTTGACGAAGTTGATCGAGTCGGTTGATAACATTTTGTGCGATAGGCGACATGATGGAGTTCTCCTTTTAATTTACGGATAATTTACAGACAACATTTGTGGGACGACATTTGTGAACGTGCGATAAATCTGTATTGTGTTGAAGCCTGTGTTGAAGTCCGCAACACAAAATGATTGTTAGAGTATAACTCATTGATCGGAAAATGAAAAGATTGAATTTCTGCGAATTACAAAATTTTCTTTTGTGTTTATAGTTTGAGAAAAGGTCTAGTTTGAGTGTTTACTCAGGCGAACCGGATAGCCAATCTTTTTGGCAACAGTAGGCGACACCAATTGCCGTCCGAACACGGA
>JAIRTV010000045.1 GCA_031254675.1 Planctomycetaceae bacterium
GTTCGGGACGCGGAAAATCACGCATCTCAATCAACGCCGTCCCAATTGATATCGGTCCCATCTTACGCGAACAACTCTTCGCTAAAATTCCCAGCGTGGTCATGACCAGCGCAACACTCTCAACAGAAAAATAAATCAAATATCCTCCGCAAATTTTCAAGTACGAAAAGTTTGCTCCTCTCTCAATAACGTACCAACAACCAATATCTCTTCATACGTTGTCCAAATCTCAGAAAGAACAGTAAAACAGCAACTCATTTTATGTTGCTTTATCTTATTGCGAAATATCGTTTGCACATAAAATTTGGAATGCGTTTTGTGTTGTTGCTTCGGCAATTTGTGCGAGAGTGACACCGCGAAGTTCGGCAAGACGTTGAGCAACCATCACCGCCAATATCGGTTCATTCCGCTTAAGTTTACCACGCAACGGATGAGGCGGCATGTAAGGCGAATCCGTTTCAACTAATAATCGGTTTATCGGTACAATTTTTGCCGATTCCCATAACGATGCGAATTTAGCGTTTCGATAAGTTACCGAACCGGCAAAACTAAGATAAAAACCAAGCTCAATACATTCGGCAGCCTGTTCCGGTTCACCGCTAAAAGCATGAATAATTCCGGTGAGTCCTTGTTCTTTGACAGCATGCCGGAGAATCGGAAGCAAATCGTCCCACGCATCACGACAATGAATCTGAATTGGTTTTGCTGTTCGCACTGCCAGATTGATGTGTTTCAATAGAGCATTGATTTGTTGTTCGATGGGCGTGTCATCCCAATAGCGGTCAAGACCGGTTTCGCCAATCGCAACAACATCATCACGAAATGCCAATTCCGTAATTATTTTCCAATCATGATCTGTTGCGTTGACAACGGAATTAGGATGAATAGCCGCCGCCGCGTGGAATATTGGCAAACGTTGAGCTAATTCCACGCAACGATAACTCGATTGAGCATCAATACCCGGCAATAACACGCCGGTCATTTGAATCGGTTGGCTCGGAAGTTCATCGGAAACAACTGGCAATGTTCCCGATTCAAGACGATGAATCACCGCATCAAAATCTTCTGAAAACGGTTCCAAGTCAAGATGTGCGTGCGTATCAAATATCGGAATCATTAGATCAATAATCTCTCAAACTCTTGGTCTTTTCTTTATTGTTGCGTCAATTTTGGGAAGAAATGACATAATTGATCAAGGCATATAAAATTGGTGGGCGTACGCGAATCCAAAATATTACAACCGAAATAAAATAATCTGTTCAATTGGAACAAAATCAATTCAAAAGTTCGTCAAGACCATGCCGGAAAACCCCAAATTATTTATCGGGAATAATTTCATGGTTTTGATAATTTGTTGTGCAGTATGCTTGATTGATTTTTTCTTTCCAACGGTCAATTTGTATTCGAACTTGATTCGGGGCGGTTGAACCGTAACTTTGCATGGCGTTTACTGCATTTGTTGCTCCCAAAATGGAGAAAACATTGTAATCGAATCCTTCATAAATTTCGTGAAATTCTTTGAGCGGTAACGTGATAAGCGGTACATTGCGTTCCATCGCGAGCCGTACGAGACGACCGACAATTTCGTGTGCGGTTCGTTGCGGAACACCTTTCATGATAAGATGCTCCATCAATGTTGTTGCATCAAGATATCCGCGATCGAGCCTTCCGGCAATACTTTCCCGATTGAGAATTGTTCCTTCTACCAATGGCGCAATCAACATCAACACGGCTTCGATTGTGTCAAAAGAATCGAATATTGGTGTTTTATCCTCTTGCAAATCGCGGTTGTAGGCGAGCGGTAATCCTTTGGTCAACACAAGAAGCGTTTGGAGATTCCCAACAATTCGGGCAGTTTTTCCACGAATCAGTTCGAGAACATCGGGATTTACTTTTTGCGGCATAATTGACGAACCCGTACAAAATGCTTGAGGAAGCCGGAGAAAATTGAATTCGGAAGTTGACCAGAGTATCCATTCTTCCGCTAGGGTACTCAAATGAATCGCAATTTCAGTGAGGCAAAACGCCGCTTCCAACACAAAATCACGGTCACTGGAAACATCAAGACTGTTGGCGGCGATTTGTTCAAAACCGAGGTATTCGGCTGTTTTGGTTCGGTCAATGGGAATACTGGTTCCGGCAAGAGCGGCAGCACCAAGTCCAAGAATATTCACACGTGACCGACAATCATGAAGCCGTTGCCGATCACGTTCAAATTTTTCGCAGTACGCCAACCAAATATGTGGTGCGAGTACGGGTTGTGCGCGTTGCATGTGCGTGTAACCGGGCAAAATCACATCAAAATCGTTGTCGCAACGACCAACAAACGCCGCCTGAACATCCACCAACCGCCGATCAATCCGATCAACCGCTTCGCGAATCCAAAGCCGAAGATCCGTAACAACTTGATCGTTCCGGCTTCGTCCGGTATGCAGTTTCCGCCCAACATCGCCAATCATCTCAATCAACGCATGTTCAATATGCATGTGAATATCTTCAAATTCGATATTGAACGCAAATTGATTATCTTCGATTCGCCGCCGGATTTCGAGCAATCCTTCTTCGATTTGATGAAATTCGTCGTTGGTCAAAACTCCGACATCGCAAAGCATCTGAGCATGAGCTATCGAACCGCGAATATCAACAGCATAAAGTCGCCGATCAATACTGATACTTTCTGTAAACAACTCAACACGTCGATCAGTACCTTCCGTAAAAACACCGCTCCACGCTTTAGTTTTCTGAGAAGAAGAACCGGAATCCGGCAACATATTAGGCGAACCGATTGATTGAATCGTTTTATTTTTTTTGTTGGTGTTGGAAGGCACGAAAGGAAATCTCCTTCTTTTTCTGTATTTTAGTAATATAAATTAATGATAGAAACTTTGCGTAATCGTAATCAGTGGTTGCGAATTTGTCAACCAATTAGAGGCATTTTCCATAAAAACTTCTGAACATCCTGAAATTTGAAAGGAGCAAGTTAATAACACAAAACACACGAAATACGCAAAATTTCACGAAACGCTCGAAAAAAGTTAGTCATGAGGTAATAGACCTTTCTTTGAACCTCTTCCCAGAACGTGTTCGGTATTAGTATGGATTAAATTGACGAAATTTGTTAAACTTGTGAATCGTTTTTGCGGTTTTGCAATTCCATGCCAATATCTAATGCACTCCAGGATTATCCAATGAAAAAAATTTACATACTTTCTATATTGAAACAAATTCGTGATCGTATTTTGTCAAAAACTCACGTAACTTTTTATGCCTTAGTGAAGTGGAGTTTTTATCGCAGTATGTTTTGCGCTCTTCCGGGTTATGCTATTTATCATTATATGGCTGGTCACGGAATAAATAATATTATAAGTGATTTTTTATATACATTTACAGTATTTGTTGTTCCAATAACAGGATTGGCATGGGACATGTTTTTATATTGTACAACTATCGAGAAAAAAGAAGTATGAAAATATTATTGTCTATTTTTTGAATAAAATCGGATGCTTATTTTTACAGAGATTCATGAAGTGGTTGGTTTGAACCCGACACAACTTCAAATTGTTCGAGAGTCGTTGCGGAACGACGGACGGCTTCAATCGGTTCTTCCTGCGCTTGGCGTGCGAACAGAGGAAAAAGCGTATCAGGAACTCGCAGCAACACTTCATTTGCGGTTTGTCGATCTTGCTAAAAGTCAGATTGAACATTCTGTTCTTGACGGATTTTCTGCGAAATTGGTTCATCGTTACAATATTTTTCCGGTTGGTGTTGACGAAGACGGTTCGCTTTTGGTTGCGACATCGAACCCGTTGGAACTGCACGCAATGGACGCTGTTACCGCAGCAACCGGTCAACCGGTTGTTCCGGTGGTTGCGTTGCCGACGGAACTTGGCAAACTCATTAAGTCTCATCTTGGTGTTGGCGCGGAAACAATTGACGGTCTTATGGCGCAAGTTGTTGCCGAAAACGATGTCGAAGTTCTTGACGAAATCGAATGGGATCAAAGTGGTGATGCTCAACTTGCGCAAGAAGCGTCAGTGGTTCGGCTGGTCAACGACATTCTGACCGAAGCAGTTGAAGTACGGGCAAGCGATATTCATATTGAAGCACAAGAATCCGGTATGAAAGTTCGTTACAGAATTGACGGCGTTCTCCAAACACAACCAATGCCGCCGGAAATCAACCGTTTTCAGTCAGCGATTGTTAGTCGTCTCAAAATTATGGCGCATTTGAATATTGCGGAGAAACGGATTCCGCAGGACGGACGAATCAAATTAAAAGTGTCTGGTCGTGAAATTGATTTGCGGCTTTCAATTATTCCAATGCTTCATGGCGAAGGAATTGTCATGCGTATTCTTGACAAAGATCGAATGGATTTTACGCTTCGCGGTGTTGGGATGGACGAAGATATTTACGCACAATTTTTGAAACTTATTAAACAGCCGCACGGAATTATTCTCGTAACAGGTCCCACCGGTTCCGGTAAAACAACAACTCTTTATAGTGCGCTTAATGAGATCAAAGATGAAGCAACGAAAATTATTACAACGGAAGACCCGATTGAATATCAACTGGATGGAATCAATCAAATTCAGGTTCATACCAAAGTCGGATTAACATTTGCGGCGAGTCTTCGGGCGATTTTGCGTCATGATCCTGATGTGGTGTTGGTTGGGGAAATACGTGATTTGGAAACAGCGGAAAATGCGATTCAAGCATCGTTGACCGGACATTTGGTTTTCAGTACGTTACACACCAATGACGCTGCTGGAGCGTTTACGCGAATGGTTGATATGGGAGTGGAACCGTTTTTGATCGGGACGACAGTTGAAGGGATTATGGCGCAACGATTAGTGCGACGACTGTGTCCACATTGCAAGGAAAAGTTTGAACCGATTCCGTCTGAAGTGCCGAATGATTTTCCATTTCAAAAGATGTTGAACGAAAATATTGATATTTATCGTCCGGTTGGTTGTCGGGAATGTCGTCACACAGGTTATTCGGGGCGAATTGCTCTTTACGAGTTACTTATTGCAACAGAAGATATTCGTCTTATGGCGAGTATGGGTCGGCAATCACATGAAATTAAGAAAAGCGCACGGAATACCGGAATGATGACGCTCCGCGAAAACGGTTGGCGAAAAGTTTTGCACGGAATCACGTCTGTGGACGAAGTAATTCGTATGGCAAAAGAAGACTAATGCCATTAACCCTATAAATTGAAG
>JAIRTV010000059.1 GCA_031254675.1 Planctomycetaceae bacterium
GGATCAAATGCGGCTTGCTCAACTTCGGCAAAATAATTTTCGGGATTGCGATTCAACTCCAACATCCCAACCTCAATCAATGGATAATCTTTTTGACTCCATGTTTTGGTTAAATCAAATGGGTTGAATCGATATGTTTTCGCGTCGTTTTCCGGCATAATTTGGACGCACATTTTCCATTTCGGAAAGTTGCCATTAGCAATATTGTCAAACAAATCACGTTGCGAATATTCGCGGTCGTTACTCACAATAGCGGCAGCTTCGGAGTTGGTGAAGTTAGCGATTCCTTGTTGTGATTTGAAGTGAAATTTAACCCAAAATCGTTCATTTTTCTCGTTATAAAAACTGAACGTATGGCTACCGAATCCGTGCATTTGGCGTAGATTTTTCGGAATTCCGCGATCACTCATCAGAATCATAACTTGATGCAATGTTTCCGGCGACAACGACCAAAAATCCCAAGCGGCTGTATTACTTCGCAAATTCGTTTTTGGATCACGTTTTTGCGTGTGAATAAAGTCGGGAAATTTAAGCGGGTCGCGAATGAAAAAAACCGGTGTGTTGTTTCCCACCAAATCCCAATTTCCTTCTTCCGTGTAAAATTTAATCGCAAACCCACGCACATCGCGTTCGGTGTCAGCTGCTCCGCGTTCTCCGGCAACAGTTGAAAACCTGAGGAAAAGCGGAGTTTGTTTACCAAGAGACGAAAATATTTTCGCTTTGGAGTATTGGGTGATATCGCCGGTAATTGTTAGTGTACCGTAAGCACCGCTGCCCTTGGCGTGAACAACCCGTTCGGGAATTCGTTCACGGTTGAAGTGGGCAAGTTTTTCCATGAGCCAAACATTTTGCAGCAACGCCGGACCATGAGGTCCTGCGGTTTGAATGTTTTGGTTGTCGGCAATCGGAGTTCCCGATTGAGAGGTTAACGTCTGATTTTCTTTCGTCATAATTGTTTTCCTTCGATTGAGATATCGTTGTGAAAATAAAGATGTCGGGCTTTTCTTTCATACCGTACCCGACAAAAGCACGATGCTGCGGTAATGTTGACAAGGTTCAAACGATAAATCACAACTACAAACGACCACATTATAGCCATCTTCTTCAAATTGTCAAACGAGTCACCGGATATTTTGTCGTGTTTATGGTTATTGCGTATTTATGGTTATTGCGTACGGTGTTGTTACGGCAATTCCGTTATTTGTTTCCGATTTTCGATTTTTTCTAAAACAATTCGAATTCAACTGAGATTCGTTAGATCAATCGCAATAATCGTTAAAAATCCGCTCTAACATTTTTTTGATGAGCGTGGGTACTTGCGTTTGATATTGGTGAAGTGATACAATACTTAACTTACTGAAATTGACTTGCTGGAATCATTTACTCAATCGGAATTATTTACTCAAGTTGGCGCTTTGAATCGACTTCGTCGCGGTTTGACGTGTTACGATGTTTCTAAGTCGTCCCTTTAATTAACACATTTATTTGTTTATGATAAAAACTCAACTCGAAAAACGTATTGCTGATAAAACCGCTTTGGTGGGAATTATTGGTCTTGGTTATGTTGGTTTGCCGTTGATTCGGGCGTTTATCAAAGCTGGATTTCGTACACTTGGTTTTGATGTTGATCCGCAAAAAGTCGAAAAACTCAAAACGGGAGAAAGTTATATTGCTCATATTCCGTCTGAGTGGATCAAACAATGTATCGAAAACGGTTCGTTCGAACCGACAACCGAAATGAACCGTTTAGCGGAAGCGGATGCGTTGTTGATTTGTGTTCCGACGCCGTTGTCGGAAAGTCGTGATCCTGATTTGTTTTACGTCGAATCAACAACCAAATCAATTGCCAATGTTCTCCGGCAAGGACAACTTATTGTTTTAGAAAGTACCACGTATCCCGGGACAACACGCGAAATAATGTTACCGATTTTGCAACGCAGTGGTTTGCGGGTTGGCGACGATTTTTTTCTTGCGTTTAGTCCTGAACGCGAAGACCCCGGAAATCCTGATTTTACCGCAGAAGGAATTCCGAAACTTGTTGGCGGTCTTGATGCGGACAGCGGAAAATTGGCAACCGCTCTTTATTCAAAAGCGATTGTTAAAGTGATTTCTGTTTCCTCTTGTGAAATTGCGGAAGCCGCCAAAATTGTGGAAAACACTTATCGTTGCGTTAATATTGCGATGGTGAATGAGTTGAAAATTGTTTTTGATCGGTTGGGAATTGATGTTTGGGAAGTCATTGACGCCGCCAAAACCAAACCGTTTGGATTTCAGCCGTTTTATCCGGGACCGGGACTTGGTGGACATTGTATTCCGATTGACCCGTTTTATTTGAGTTGGTGTGCGCGACGAGCCGGATTGACCACGCGGTTTATCGAATTGGCAGGAGAAATCAATACGTCAATGCCGCTTTATGTAGTGCGGCGCGTTAGTGACGCATTGAATGATCGCATGAAACCGCTTAAAGGAAGCAAAATTTGTGTTCTCGGCGCCGCGTACAAAAAAGATGTGGACGACCCACGCGAAAGTCCGTCTTTTGAATTGATTGACCGGTTGATTCAGAAAGGAGTTATTGTTTCCTATAACGATCCGCATATTCCTTTTTTGCCGAAAATGCGGCATTGGCAAAATATTCCGGCAATGACAAGTTGTCCGTTGACGGCGGAATTTATTGCGTCGCAGGATTGTATTCTTATTGCGACTAATCATAGTCAGTACGATTATGATTTTATCGTCCACAACGCCCAACTTGTTGTGGACAGCCGAAACGCAACACAACACGTTAAAACCGGACGTGAAAAAATTGTCAAAGCGTAACCGGTTCGATTTTCGATCATTTTTGGTAACATATCGTGAAATTTTCCATTGAAAGATATAATACCTTACATACCGGCATTGGGAGCCATGCTTTTTTTGATGGTTCTTTCTGCATTTTTTTCTTGTTGTGAAGCGGCATTTTTTTCGCTGAGTCAGACAGACCGTTCGGAGTTGAAGGTGGGAGGTTCTGTTGCGCGGTTGGTGTTGCGGCTTTTGGAAAGTTCGGAACGTCTTCTCAATTCTGTTTTATTGGGTAATCTTTCGGTTAATCTTTTAACATTTACGATTTCGTCGATTGTATCATTTAAGTTACAAGATCAGGGGCGTACTGATTTAGCGGGGATGACGGCAATTGGTTCACTTTTGGCGGTGATTCTATTTTGTGAGGTGTTACCGAAAAGTGTTGGTGTTTTGGCGCCGCGTTTTTTTGCACTTCTTTGGGCGGTTCCGCTTTCGTTTATTGTACGTTTTTTTCAACCGGTTCTTCCGATACTTCAGATCATCAATATTCTTTCGCGTCGTTTATTTTGTCCGCATTTTTCGGCGGAACCTTATCTTCGGATTGGTGATTTGGAGCGGGCGGTGGAAATGTCGGGAGTGGATGCGACGCTGCTCAAACGAGAACAACGTGTGTTGCAAAATATTGTTTCGATTTCTGATATTCGTACAGAGGAATTGATGCGTCCGCGGTCGTTATTAAAAACGTTCCATCCGCCGATTTCCTTTGACCAAATTATGGAATCGCTTCAAGGGAAACTGCCTCGTAGTGGTTATTGTCTCTTGACGGAGTCGGATTCTGATGAGGTTATATCGGCGTTAAGTTTTACGCGGATTCCAATTTTGGTAACGGATTCTGATTGGGAGAATCAATTTGAGCCGATTATTTATGTTCCTTGGTCGTCTTCGGTTGCGGAAGTTTTTGATCGGCTTCAACGTGAACATCGGAATGTTGCGGTTGTTGTCAATGAATTTGGCGAGACGATTGGTATTTTAACGTTGGACGATATTATTGAAACAATTTTTACGCGGGAACGTGGTCGTAGTCGGCGATTATTGAATCAAATTGAATTGAAGCGGATTGCGCCTGAATGTTGGCAGCTCAATGGTTTAACGAGTCTTCGTCGTCTTCAACGTAAATTTGGTGTTTCGTTTATTGGTTATTCTAGTTTGACGGTTGGTGGTTTGATTCGTGAGATGTTGGAGCGTCTTCCGAAAGTGGGTGATATTTGCCGTGTTGATGCTTTAGAATTTCGTGTGGTGGATGTTTCCGAAGACAATGATCTCATCGTTCACATGATCACAAAAAACGTACGATAATATTGTTTATAGATTTTGAAATTAGAAACATTCTCCGGTGTTCTTTGTGGTTAAATTGAAAATTGCGAGACAATAATTGATCTGCTTTCATTTATGATGCATTTCGAGAATTTCTTCTGTTTGTAAATTCGGAGGTATTTTTTGTTGGATCTGGACTTTTGCAAAATTATGTTTCACGCTGTAAATCAAAGGGTTTGAAACATTAAAATCACCCGATTTTGCTATATTATTGCATCGTATATTGCGTTTATAAAAGTCGTTCTAAAAATCAATATGTTGAAATATCAAGGGTTTTACAAATATCGTTCAATAATATTTATTTTTTTGTTTCATAATGTACAAAAATTGAGCAAAATTGGATTATAAGTCCTTTTGATATAACTAGTTATAAAATTTGCAAAAGTCCAGTTATAATGCGGGTGTTTTAGATATTCGCAACAGATTATTTTGATGATTACTGGAATCTTAATTGGACATGACTATCATCAAAATCAGGAAGAACTCATCATAGTAGAGCATGTCGGTGATTTCAAGAGACTATTTGATTTGGAGTCATTTTGAATCATTCCGTTCGGCAATTGGTAGGAAAAACTTGAGAAATAAAAATCATTTTTAGCAAAAAATATTTTTGAAGGATTTTTTGCTTTTTTTACTGGTTGTTGCTTGATTTTTTTCGATTTAAATATACACTGATTATGTGAACGAAAACGATAGATGTAGATATAATAAATTTGGGGTCTTTGACAATTAGATTAGGAAACATGCTTTGTAGCGATAAAAGAGATTTTGTTATCTCGTTAAAATCGTTATAATACG
>JAIRTV010000086.1 GCA_031254675.1 Planctomycetaceae bacterium
GCAAACCGTTATTGTTTCAAATTCTTGACGAAGACGGTCTGGCTTATCAAACAATGCGATCAACAACATCGGTCATGTCCGGTGAACAAGTCTCTTGTATTGGTTGTCACGAAAATAAAATGTCGGCGGCAGTTTTACCGTCTAATTTGCCGATAGCGTTTTCAAAACCTGCTGTTCGGTTGACCAAAACACCGGAATCAGGAAAGCCTTATGGTTTTGTCGAGATGGTTCAACCGATTTTGAATGCCAAATGTGTTTCGTGTCACAACGCAGAAAAAGCGGATGGCGGTTACGATTTATCGGCAGCAATCGAGAAAAACGGTTACACAACTTCGTATCGTTCACTTTGTCGGGACAGTGAATTGGTTCCTCGTTTTCCTGAACGTAATCAGATTCAACAAACAGTTCCAGGCGGTAAAATTGGAGCACGTGGTAGTAAGTTAATTCAACTTTTGAAATCAAAACATGCCGACGTAACATTAACCTCTTATGAATTGGAACGAATTGGAACGTGGATTGATTTGAACGCTGTTTTTTACGGAGCTTACGACCCATTATTGACTCAAAAACAACAACAAGGCGAACCAATTCCAATGCCAACATTAGAATAATTAACGTAATAGATCCGTGAAATTTTCGTTAAAAGTAGATAAACTCAAGGTAGACAATCTTTCGGCAAAACATTGCCCACCTTTGTTTGTCGAAAGATTGTTTATCTGAATGTTGATCTTTTGACGAAAATTCCAACCGTTTCGGAAAGTTCAGCGGAAGAACAGGAAATGTTTCATAACAAACAAGATAAAGAAACGGGAAAAATTACCAAGAGAAATACCGGAATATTTGTCCGATTTTGTACTTTCACCATTTCAAATTACTGTTGCGAAAGGACAGAAAAACTTTTTGACGGTTGATGTTGCCGGATTGTCGGCAAAACCAAAAAAGTAATAATCGGAAAATTATTTTTTTAATAAATCCAAAACAAATTTTTCTTAACGTTCACTGGATCGTGTGAGATTTTGTCAAAATTAATGGTTTGTGTCGTTTTTGGATTGTGAAATTGTCGTTGCTCGGCGGCGTTAAGGGCGATAGCCACGCTCTCCGTTTCCATTCAGTTTATGCCGCAATACTTGCAACAATCCCCGTAATTGGCACAAAATAGCAAAATTGACAGCCACAAAATAACCCGTTTTTCTCAGATTATGACTTTAACATCCGTTATTTTCATCTTGGGCGTGCATGTGATTTTTACCTGATATTCGGTGAAAAAATCAAGTATCATAACATGTTCGCCCATCTTTTCCTTCGCCAATTTCTCTCAATTAAACACGACTCCGTGAACGAGTAGAATTTTTGGGGCTTGACGAATCAATTGTTTTCTGGGAAAATGCTCGAAATTTTGGGCATTGCGGGATGTTCCGTTGGTTAATAAAATTTTATCTGTTAATGAAACGATGTTTATTTCTCTTGATTGGATTTCAGATTATGTTGATCTCAAAGGTCTTGAAGTAAAGGAAATTGTCAACCGAATCACGTTGGCAACTGCGGAAGTCGAAGGAATTAAGGAAATTCGGCGTTTCGTTAAAGGTGTTGTGATCGGCGAAGTCAAAAGTGTTGAAAAATTAACAGATAAATTGACTTTTTGTCAAATTGATTGCGGTCAAAAAACCTACACAACCGTTTGCGGCGCACCCAATATTCGAGTTGGTCTCAAAGTTCCGTTCGCAAAAATCGGAACAATTTTAGCAGGTAATACCAAAATTGAAGAATCAGAACTTTCCGGTAAACCAAGTCAAGGCATTTTGTGTAGTGCTGCGGAATTGGGAATGTCCGACTGGCACGAAATCGTTTTGGAATGTCCCGACAACATCGAAGCGGGAACACCATTGGAAAAATTCGTTCCTGAAATAGATACGTTAATCGAAATTGACAACAAAAGTTTAACTCATCGCCCCGATCTTTGGGGACATTACGGATTTGCAAGAGAATTTGCTGCTGTCTTTCACCGGAAACTACAACCATTATCGCAACTCAATTTGTCTGCATTCGATCATCTTCCGGCATATCCGTTGAAAAATGATGATTACGAAAATTGTCCTTGTTATGGTTGTATCGAATTTCAGACACGTGGAACAATTCCTTCTCCACTGTTCATGCAACGTCGGCTACACGCACTCGGAATGAGATCATATAATTTGCTTGTCGATGTTACGAATTACGTCAACTGGGAAATCGGACAACCAACTCATGCATTCGATGCCGACAAACTCGGAGGAATTTATGTTGCAACTATGGGGCGAAACGAAAAATTTGAAACGCTCGACGGACAAACTCGAAATTTATTGCCTGAAGATTTGCTCATTTGGGGTAAACGTCCAAACGGTGAAAATCGTCCGGTGGCTCTTGCCGGAATTATGGGCGGTCTCGAAACGGAAGTTACCGAGTCAACGACAAAATTGTTACTAGAGTCTGCCAATTTCAAAGCCGCACGAATTCGACGAACTTCCGGCAGACTCGATCTTAAAACCGATGCTTCGCAACGTTACGAGAAATCGCAACCGCCGGCGAATGTCAAAACCGGTATTGCACGAATTTTGAAACTGATTGAAGAATCCGGCGCAAACTTAAATGTTTTAAGCCGATTCACCATTGACGGTGATTTACAAGATGAAGTTCGCACGATGACGATTCCTGCTCGTCGTTTGGAACAGCTTGCCGGAATCAGTCTCCCATCCGAACAAGTTCTGAATATTTTACATTCACTCGGTTTTGAAGCGGAATATCAAAACAGTAATTCGGATCAATCACTTATTGTCGGTGTTCCGTCATTCCGTAGCAAAAAAGACATTTCGATTCCCGAAGATATTGTCGAGGAAGTGTTGCGAGTTTTTGGTTTCGATAATATTCCGCCGGTAATGCCGTCGCAACCAATTAAACCGTTGTTTATTGAGAAACCGCTTAAAATGGAACATAAAATGAGACGGATTCTTGCGGCGGGGCATCGGTTTCTCGAAGTACACAATTATATTTGGTTCAATGATCATTGGCTCAAAACACTTGACTTTGACCCTAACGAAACGCTTGTGTTACGAAATCCGACATCGCCGGAAACAACGCGACTTCGTACAACATTGATTCCCAACCTTTTGGCGTTGATTCCCAAAAACCGTCCGTTCCGTGATACGTTTCGATTATTTGAAATTGGTCGAACATTTTATTCTGTTGGCAAAGACCGCGAATGTAACGAAAAACATCATTTAGCAGGAGTTGCATTTCAACGTTCTGGGGTGTTGGAGGATTTTTATCTTTCGGTGAAATCCGCAGTAGAAGATGTTCTAACCGTTTGCGGAGTCCAAAATATTCGTTTCACCGACGGCGCAACACAACAACTAGAATTGCCGGTTATTGGTTCATGGTATATTCCGGGCTGCTGGGTTGCCGTTCAATCCGGTAACAACTATTTAGGCAGTGTAGGTGTTGCCAACAAAGAATTTATGAACAAAATTTGTCCTGAAGGCGGACAAACTGTTTGGTTTGAACTGGAACTCAATAATATTAACGGAACACTTTATCCCGAAATCAAATTTGAAGAACCGCCACGTTATCCGTTATCGTGGCAGGATTTTTCGTTGATTTGGAGTATTGATCAGGGATTTGATCAACTTGAAGCGGTTCTTGATCAGTTCAAAAATTCATTGATTGTACGGCGTGAAATGCTTGTTTCGTATCGGGGGAAAGGACTTGAAAAGGGATATGCGAGTTATTCGTTTCGGTTTTGGATTGGTGCGTTGGATCACACTCTTTCCGGCGAAGAAATTGAATCGTTTCACAAATCATTTTTGATATTCCTCAACGAACATCATATTGCGTTACGGGCGTAACGTTTTCGATTGTTTTAAGTACAAATAGAATATATTTTAGGGAAGGTGTGATTTGTGTTGCATGCGGAATTTTAATTTAAATCGTGTGCGAATATAACTCTGTTGTTATTGCTCTGACAAGACATGGTGTTTTATATTTGTTATGTTTTTTGATAATGTTTCGATTACTTAGGAGGTTCCGAACAGGAACAATTGACAGATGATTGTACTTCAAACTTCGATTGCCGGAATCACACCCAAACGCGGAAAAGTTCGAGATATTTATGATTTTGGTGAGTCCGTGTTGTTGGTCAGCAGTGATCGGATTAGTGCTTTTGATTGGATTCTTCCCACAGGAATTCCCGATAAAGGAAAAGTTTTAAACCAAATGGCGGCATTTTGGTTTCAACAACTTGGTATTCCGAATCATCTCATTACGACCGATGTTACCAAAATGCCGTTTCCGAACAGTACCGATCTTACCATGTTCGCCGGACGTTCGATGCTCGGTAAAAAATGTAAGGTTGTACCGATTGAATGTGTTGTTCGCGGCTATTTGAGCGGCTCTGGTTGGAAAGAGTATCAAAAATCCGGTTCTGTTTGCGGTATCAAATTGCCACACGGACTGCGTGAAAGCGATCCTTTGCCGGAACCCATTTTCACGCCTTCAACAAAAGCCGAAACCGGTCATGATGAAAATATTACGTTTAATCAAATGGTTGAGATTGTCGGTCGTGATATTTCTGAAACATTGCGTGACAAATCGCTCGAAATTTTTTGTCACGGTTCCGAATTGGCAATGAAAAAAGGAATTATTATTGCCGACACAAAATTTGAATTTGGATTGTCGGAAGGTCAATTAACGTTAATTGATGAAGTGTTGACGCCGGACAGTTCTCGATTTTGGCTTGCTGACTGTTACAAACCGGGACAAGGACAACCTTCGTTTGACAAGCAATTCGTTCGTGATTGGTTGACGCAAAGCGGTTGGGACAAAAATAGTCCGCCACCGGAACTGCCCGATGAAATTGTTAAAAAAACCCGAGAAAAATATCTTGAAGCGTTTCGAATTTTAACCGACACAACAGAATTGCTCTCGTAATTCGCTGTTATATTACGGAAAACACAAATTTCGAGAACGTTAATTGTTTTATAATTTTATAACATTATTCTAATATAAAATGCAATACGTACTTAGTGTTATGTCGTGTGATCATCCCGGAATTATTGCCGAGGTGAGTTCCGCAGTTGATCGGCTTGGCGGGAATATCAATTCTTGTAGCCAAACGGTATTGGGCGGTTATTTTACATTTATTACGATTATTGATTTACCGAAACAATATACAACGGAAAAATTGACACAAGAAATTCAGTTTTCGGGAGGTCTTGGTTCGGATTATCGCGTGATTGTCCAACCTTACGAATTTAAAGTAGCCGATCCGGAACACTCAGTCGCTTCCAAACCGGCAGACGAAACATTTATTATTACGGCATTTGGACAGGATCAACCGGGAATTGTCAAGCAATTTAGTCGTTATCTTGCCGATCACGATATTAACATTACAGATTTGTACGGAGATCGCAATGGTGATGAATTTGTCTTGATTGGTCAATTAACCATGCCCGCCAACATTAATATTGGAAATATTCGAGATGATTTGGAAGAAATCGGTAAAGAATTTGGTTTCACTGTCAAACTTCAGCACAACAATATTTTTGTTGCGACTAATCAGCTTCGCTTGGTTGAGTAAAAAAATCTGTCGATTGACCTTTACTCGTTGACTATTTTGCCGAGATTTGTTTTAAATTCTTTTTCGTCAACAAGTTCAATATTTAGGGCGTTGTCATCATTTCCGTTTCGAAGAATTTCGATTTTACGTTGTGCGGTTTCGAGAATTTTGTGACAATGCTTCAACAAACCAACTCCTTCTTCATATCGCAGCAATGCGGTTTCTAAATTAGTTTGCCCGTCATCAAGTTGCCGCAGGATTTCTTCCAAGCGAGCCAACGATTCTTCGAATGTTTTTGGTGTCATAAATAGGGGAAAATAATTGATGTTCTGATTGGAAATAATCTGACAAATTAAAATAACGTAATATTTTATCAACGTCCAATTGCCAGCGTCCGTTTGAAATAAAAAGAGATCGTTACGGAATTAGATTTTAGAAATTCCTTTTAGTAAGTCCAAATTCGTACTATTTTATCGCGGCTTCCGGTGGCAATTGTTTTACCGTCTGGCGAAAAAGCAACTCCAAGAACGGATTGCATTCCGTCTCCGCGAATCCGAAGTTCTTCTTCACCGGTTTTGATATCCCATATTCGTGCCATAAAATCACCGCTGCCAGCCAGAATTTTTTGTCCGTCAGGAGAAAATGTTACCGAATAAATTGGTTGTTTAATTGTTCGCCATGTACACAAAAGTTGGATACCTGTTTTCGTTTCCCAAAGTCGAACAGTTGTGTCCATACTTCCCGAAAGAATCATCCGGTTATTAGGAGAAATCGCAACAGAAACAACAGAGCCAAGATGTCCGTCCTCTGTTGTTTTACCGCCAAATTCCGTAATCCATTGCGCCGATTCCGCATTGAAAAGCCGAACCGTCATATCACGGCTTCCGGTTACAATAAATTTGCCGTCCTTTGAATAAGTGATTGCCATTACGGTACTTTTATGTGCTTGTTTCATGCCGCTTGCCTTGCCGGTTTCCAAATTCCAACGTGTAAATGTACAGTCCCGACTTCCCGAAACCGCTGTTTTGCCATCGGGATGTACCGCAACACATTTTACCTCGTCAAGATGTTCCGCCAACTTAAAAATCATTTTGCCGTCTTCGACATTCCAAACACCAACCGTTTTGTCATCACTTGCCGTTACAATTCGTTTGCCGTCCGGAGTGTAAACCGCTTGATTCACACGATCCGTATGACCGGAAAATGTCTGAATTACTTTTCCCGTTGCAATATTCCAAATTCGTACCACATTGTCGCCGCCGGGACCGCCGCAAGCAACCAAAAGAAAATTTCCATCCGGCGAAAACGTTACCGAATTAACCGGACTCCCACAACCTTCCAAACGTTTCTGCAATTTCGCACGCGGTGTTGTAACGATTTCTTCTCCGGTTTCGGTTGCCGCTTCTCTTTCAGCCGCTTTGTTCTCTGCCTGAATTTGTTCCGCTTCGGCGTTCTTTTCTGTTGCCAGATCAGACTCCTGCGCCACAAGATGGATTCCTCCCAAAAAAATCAACGAAAATATCAAAAATAAAAATTTCAAAAATCGTTTCATTGTAATTTGTAATTCAAACAGGAAAATTAAGTTAAAATTTGTATTAGAAATCCCAACAAACCGTTACTAAAATTAACATTATTTTGATCATTTTCAAACCAGAAAATTGTCAATTGACAATGATGTTCATCTCGTTTATTCTGTTTGACAACAGAATAATGAGACAAAAAATTCCACTGAAATATTGCACAATTTCAATTTTTTAATCCTTTGATAATTTCGGCGATAATTTGGTCGGCGTTTTCGACAGGTACCTGACAAGTTCCCACTTGTTTATGACCGCCGCCGCCATATTTGAGCATTAAGGCTCCAACATCAGCCGTGCAAGTCCGGTTGACCACACTATAACCGCACGAAATCATTACATTGACTTTCGCTTTGCCATCCGTAATCCAAAGCGAAACATTTTGTTCTGGAAAAACGCTGTAAATGGTGAAACGATTGCTTGTATAAATTGTTTCAACTCCCCGTAAATCCGTAATCAAAACATTTCCTTCTGTTTTTGAATATTTAGTAACCATTTCGACAAACGAATTTGTTTGTTGCTGATAAAGGTCAATTCGTTCTTTGACATCGGGATGATCAAGAATTTCTTCTAATGTTTTTGTTCGTAAATGATCGATGAACGCCATCATCAATTGATAATTTGAAATACGAAAATGGTGAAAGCGTCCTAATCCGGTTCGTGGGTCGGTTATGAAACCAATCAAAACCCAACCTTGTGGATTACGAATATCTTCTGCTGTGAGTTGACCGGAATCAACGCGATCAACCACGTGGACAAGTTCTTTGAATCGCGGAAACTTTTTTTCGCCGCCATAATAGTCGTACACAATTCCGGTACAAGACGGAGCTTTTTGGCTCATTCCTTTTACCTCTTGCGTCCAACCGACACGTTCCGCTTCGCTGGAATGATGGTCAAACCACATCCCACAGCCAGGCACAAATGGAACATTACACAAAACGTCATTCGATTCCGCTTTGAATAAACCATCTTGCAGGTCTTTCGGATGCACAAACTGAACCGAATCAATTACTCCTGCTTCTTTTAAAAGCATTCCACAAACAAGTCCGTCGAAATCGGATCGAGTTACAAGCCGCATAATAAACCTCCTTACGTTGACAATAAGATAAATTGAACTGCGCGTGATCGCAAGTTTGCCTTAAACACCAATACTCACTTCCGCTCAATACATTCAAACCAATACACTCAAACATTGGTAAAGCAAACAACTCCAGTAAATTTACCAATGTATTATCGATAATTGATATTATCAATTTTACAAAATCGTCGGTCAATTGTATATTGTTTGAATATTATAATCAACCCATGCCAATAGACCTTTTTCTCTAACTTAAAAGGACGAAACAGACACAAAACAATCATTTTCGCAAGGAATTAAGTTAAACGCGAAAAATCAGAAGATCACGGCATTTTTTTATTTTTCCGCGTCTTCTGTGTTCAACAAAAAAACCTCGTGTTAAGGGCGGTCAAAAGAAAATATCTAATGTACACGGTAACATTGCTGTCAATAGGCTTGATTTCATTTACAAAATCCGTTATACTTCGCAATTGCTTTTTTGATTCTGTAGAATGAAATTCCACGTCATCTAATCAGGTCACACTATTAACGCAATTATCAATGCGGAACGGAACAACAGAAATCACCAAAATAATTTTTGCTGAAATTGTGATTGGCGATTGTTGTTTATTGAGTGTTGACCGACTTAACCGTTTAGGAGTTGTAACATGTTACGATTTATTGTTTTAGTTTATTTTTTCTGTTTTTCGCTGTTTTTTAGTGTTTCATTGACACAGGCTTATGATAATGGTCGAGTTCCCGTCAATACACCGGAATCCGCTAAACGAATGGTCGAAGACCTGATCACAACTTTTGGAGAACAATATCCTAAAGGTACCGAATATCTCAAACGGCTTCAGGAAACCGCTGAAAAAAAACAAGATTTGAAAAAAAATCCCAATGCCCAAAAAGAATTTGACGACGTTCTGCGCGAAGCCGCCCTCGCCAATCCATTACTCGATTTCGACAAAATTCTCCTGATTCGACGTAATACCCGAAAAGGTTGGGGGTTTGTTGGTCTCAACGCTTATACAAATGATACGATTGCGAAAAAAGGTTGGGACAACGAATTGGCGATGCTCAGCAACATCCGAACCAAACCAATCTTAACTCCAATTTATCGACATCCCGATACCGCCATTATACGCGATCTTGATCTTCATTTTGACGGTCAACGAATTATGTTTTCGTCCAT
>JAIRTV010000087.1 GCA_031254675.1 Planctomycetaceae bacterium
ATCTGTAGCCGGCTACGAATGATCCGTAGCCGGCTACGAATGATCCGTAGCCGGCTACGAATGATCTGTATCCGGCTACGAATGATTCGTAGCCGGATACGAATCGCCTGTGTCTGGACACGGATTGTTCATTTTGGGATAGGGATTATTCAAAATAGGTTTATATTTTATGCGGGTGATTTAAATTGAACCTATTTCGTCCTATTAAGTTAGAGAAAAGGTTTACTAGGCGAATACGATAAGAAATTTTCGGCAAACGAGATGCTTAACCCTTTCGATAAACAAAATGGTTGAGATTTGAAAGTGAAAGGGGTTTGTGCGATGGACGGTGCGTTTGTCGATGTTCCCAAACAAATGTGAACAGTCAAGAAAAATTTTTATTTCTCTAGGATTTTATTGTTGTGATTGGTTTGTTGAGAAATTCGGTGGCGTTGGGATTTCCGTTGAAGCTTTCCGCTTCGGGATTCCATTGTAATTTTTCGCCGGTTCTAATGGCAATATGACCGAGCAAACATGTTGACGTAACACAATGCCCCACAATCGCCGGCTCCAATGTTTCCTTGCCTTCCAGCACCGAATCAATAAAATCCTCTTTCTCCGAACGTAATGGAAAACGAATCTCTTCCGGTTTGATGGGTTCATTGAGCAATGTTGTTGGTTCGGCTTTGATTCCGGCAAACGTCACCTCAATCCAACCCCGCTCTCCTTCAATCCGATAATACGGCTTGTCCGTTTTGTAAATAATTTCCAATCCATCTCGATAACGATATTTGATTTCAAATTGAAGCGGAACATTCCAAAAACTTGTTGGTTCGGGATAAGTACCAACTCCTTCAATTTCAACCGGAAACGTCCGATCCAAACCAAGCGCCCAAAGAACTCCATTAAGTAAATGCGTCCCCCAATTTGTTACCATTCCATCGCAATAATAAAGATGACGCATCCAACCTGGTCGATTAGAAAGATTTTGCGGAGTATGAACACGATTGAGCGTGTAAGGCGCACGAATCGCCGAACCTTGCCAACGTTCATAATCAAGCTCTTTGGGAATAGGCATTTCGGTTTGCGGCGGGCAAGGAATATCAGATTGCGGCACAGCAACAAAAACACGTTTCAATTTACCAAGTCGCCCATTTCGTACAAGTTCCGCTGCTTGATGAGCTCCCTTCCCGCTACGAAATTCACTATCAACACGAAATATCCGTTTCGTTTCCGCTGAAACCTTGACAAGTTCCTGACCTTCCGCAATCGTACGAATAATCGGCTTTTCCAACGCGACATGTTTTCCGGCACGCATCGCGTCAACCGCTTGAATCGCATGCCAATGATCCGGCGTCGAAATCATAACCGCATCAATATCCGACCTCGCAAGCAATTCCCGATAATCAAGATAAGTCTCAACACTGTTCGGCTTAATCAACGAAACACTTTTTTGATAAAGTTCAAGAACTTTCTTCTTGGCTTCTGCAAGTCGCCACGAATCAACATCGCAAAGAGCAACAACTTGATTACGCTTATTACGCACAAAACCAGGAATATTATGATAAAAACATTGCCGACCCGTTCCAATTAAACCCATTCGCAACAAATTATTCGGCAACGTTTGACCTTGCGCAACGGCACACGATGTTATAACTCGCGACGGAACAATCATTGGTATTGCCAAAGCCGAAACCATTGTTCCAAGCAATGAACGTCGCGACAACGAAATAGTAGTATTTTTCATTGAATAATCCTTTTGTTAAGGGTAAAGTTAGCAAGCCGTTTTCGGAGGTAATTGCCGGAGAACACCGCAAACGATTTTTGTTAATTTGGGTTCGGCGGCGTTGGCGGTTGCGATAATTTCGGAAACATTGCCGGGTTTCAGAGCGTCAGGAAGAGCCATGTCGGTAACGATTGACAAACCGAGTACTTTCATTCCGCAATGAATTGCTACTAAAACTTCCGGCACGGTGGACATACCAACAACATCCGCTCCAATACCACGCAAAAAACGATATTCAGCGCGTGTTTCAAGATTGGGTCCCAAAACACCAACATAAACTCCTTTATGAGCAACAAAATTTTCTTTCCGCGCGATTTCCAAAGCCTGATCGATCATCTTTTTATCGTAAGGTTCGCAAAGATCAGGAAACCGCGTGCCAAGGCGGTCGTCGTTAATACCGACCAACGGATTCACTCCCATAAGGTTAATATGATCTTCGATAACCATAATATCGCCTTGTTGATATTGTGGGTTCATTCCGCCACAAGCGTTGGACACAAACAACGTGTCCGCACCCAAGGCTTGGATAACACGAATCGGGAACGTAATTTGTTTGAGGTCATAACCTTCGTAAGCATGAAAGCGTCCTTCCATGACGATAACATTGACTCCGTTTAGTTTTCCAATCACAAGATTTCCGGCGTGTGTTGTAACGGTTGATTGGGGGAAGTGTGGAATTTCTTCGTAGGGGAGAGTAACATCCGCCGTAATTTGTTTTGCCAGATTGCCAAGTCCAGTGCCAAGCACAATTCCCGCTTTGGCAACACCATTCCATCGGCTACGAATAAAATGGACAGATTCCTGAATCTGATTGTAAAGAGCAAGCATAATAATAACCTATTCGTTTGGGAGTTGAAAATTGATTTACACACAACAATAAACTGAGGAAGCGTTTATTGTTATTCTATGAAATTCCGGTTAACCGTTACCAGAGTCACGATACAGGATTTTACTACGAGCGAAACGCCATGTCAAACAGTAATATCAAACAGTAATGTCAAACAATCTGCGAAAATCCACAATCGCAGACGAAAATGTTTCCCTATCTCTCTTGAACGACGAATCATTGTGTGTAAAATAATTTGTTCTTTTAATACTTGTAATACTTGAAATTTTATGTTCATTATTCTTGTTTTTTCGCAACCATTAATTATTGCTGCTCATGCCGTTTCCATTATTTGATCGTTCTTGTTTGAAGTTAAAGCCGATTGCCGAACGGGTTCCTGATTTTACGCAGGCGACAATGGTTGACCCGAATATTCCTGTTTTGTTGGAACATCCAACGCTGGATATTTTGGCGGAACGTGTTCGTCGTGCTAAGGAGCGGGGCAGTACGATACTTTGGATGCTTGGAGCTCCGGTAATTCACAACGGTAATAGTCCGGTTCTTATCAAGTTGATGGAAGAGGGCTACGTAACTCATTATGCATTGAATGGAGCTGCGGCGTTTCAGGATTTTGAACTGGCAATGGTTGGCGGGACAATGGAAAATGTTGTACGTTACGTCGGCGAAGGGCAATTCGGACTTTGGACGGAAACCGGTGAACACTTTAATGAGGCGATTAAAGAGGGTTTTCGGGAAGGGGTTGGTTTTGGCGAAGCAATTGGGCGGGCGATGGATCGAGGACATTTTCCGTATCGGCACAACAGTTTGCTTTGGAATGCTTATCGACTTGGTGTTCCGGTGACGGTTCATCTTGTTTTTGGTTGTGATGTTTACCAGGAGTTGCCTAATTTTGATGGAGGGGCGGCGGGAGCAATTTCTTACACGGATTTTCTGATTTACACGCAAAGTATTACCAATCTGGAAGGCGGTTGTTTTTATAATTTCGGTAGCCGAACAATCGGTCCCGAAGTTTATCTCAAGGCGTTGGCAATGTCACGCAATATCAAACATCAACACGGTCAAAAAATTGCTCATTTTACAACGTCGGTGATTGATGTTTTACCGCTTGAGGGTTTGGATATTCACGAAGCACCGCCGAAAAACGATCCGCGTTACTATTTCCGCCCCTGGAAAACAATTCTTGCTCGAACAGTTGCCGATGGCGGTGAAAGTTATTATGTTGCCGGCGAGGATCGGGAACTTATTCCGGCGTTGGCGTACAAAATACGAACTCGTCAATAATCAACAACTATTCGCTATGACGGTACCAACTGCGAAATAGTTTACGAATAAAAGAGAATGGGTTCTGTTTTTCGGTCATGGTTGTCGTCTCTTCCGGAATAGCAACAGTTAAATCTTTCGTCATGTTACCGAACAGATGAGTTGGTGTGACGGAAGCCGAGCGTTCCAAAACAATTCCTTCACGTTGACAAAGAATTTCCAAACCCGTTTGAAAATACGTAAAACGTCGAGTTTTTTCCAACGTAACGGATTTGCGATAGATGCCGTAAAAAATTCGATTCGGTAATATTTTTTCGTCACGCAACCGAATAATTTTTTCACAATATTGTTTTTCGGCGTCTGTTTTTGCGTAGAGAGTCGAAATGAGAACATCTGCTGTTAAGGTTGTTTCGTTTTCCGCATTATTTGTTTGCGTGAATCCCTGCAACACGAACAATAACACAGTTAATCCGGTAAGAATCGGCAATCGGCAAGGCATGACGAATTTTGTTGAAAAAGGGAGAAAATTTTGAAGTTCAACAATGATTATTTCAGATTTATCGGAAAAATCGTCAAAGTTTTTCAATGTATCCCTTGCAAAAAACTGATTTTGTTGTAAGTTTTGGTGATTATTTCGTGGTTGGTCGCAATGGTAAAAAGAATTTTTTTCCGCTTTGTCCGAAGCAACACTGTGTGTGCTGTAAAGCTGTAAATTGAAAAATTAACGTATTAATTTTGGACAAAAGGAACGAATTTGCCGATTAGTCATGTTGTAGGATGTTTTGTAACATTCGAGAAGGCGCTGTAGCCAAAAGGCTAAGGCAGCGGTTTGCAAAACCGCCATGTCCCGGTTCGAATCCGGGCGGCGCCTCTTAATCATGCTGTTTGATAATACTGTTAAAGAAGTTGTCGAAGAGGGCATTGCTTAACAATTTGCCGCAACATGTTTGGGCAATGTTCTTTGTGAGACGCAACGCGAATATCTTTTAACGCGGTCTTGGGCGTTCTCATTTCTTTTGGTGAATTCAATAGACGTTTTCTCTAATTCTCTAACTTAACATGACGAAACATACACAATTTCAACAATTCTTTTCTCAAGAAATAAATTGAACACAGAATACACGGAAAAATACGAAAATTCTGTGTCTTCCGTGTTCAAATGAATTGACCATGTGTTTGGGAGAGGTTAAAGAAAATGTCTAATAAAAAGCCGAAAAATCAAGAAACTTTTGTAGAAAAATCTTGTAAAGTTGATAAGCCGTGGGTTGCCAAACCGAAATTGCGACGCATTAAACTGGAATTATCTTACGATGGTACAAACTACAAGGGTTGGCAACGTCAAACGAATGTTCCCAGTATTCAGGAAACATTGGAAACAACATTGGGTAAAATTCTTGGCGAACCGATTATTATTACAGGAAGTGGACGTACTGATGCTGGTGTTCACGCTTTGAGACAGGTTGCTGCTTTTTCGACGAAAAGTCAGTTGGATGTTATGGTATTTTATCGGGCGTTGAATGGTTATTTGCCGCATGATATTCGGATTCTTCGCGTTGAGGAGGTTCCGCTCCGTTTCCATCCGATTGCCGATGCAGTTGCGAAACGTTATCGTTATCTGATTGACGACAACTATCCGTCGTTTCCGTTGACTCGCAATTATTGTTGGGTTTATCGGAAACCGCTTGATCTGGACACCATGCGACAAGCCGCACAATTCTTGTTGGGCGAACATGATTTTGCTTGTTTCCAAACGCAGGGTTCTCCGCGTAAAACAACTATTCGAACCATTTCCGATGTTTTGGTGAAACGTATTCAGGATTCTAACGGTTTATATCCGCCGTTAATTTGTATCGAAGTCGAAGCGAACGGTTTCCTTTACAATATGATGCGAACAATTACCGGAACGCTTGCTTTGTTGGGCGTGGAAGGTCGGCGCGGACATGGCAAACCCGAACGAATGAAAGAAATCATTGCTTCTCAAAATCGCTCGACAGCCGGTGCTACCGCTCCACCACATGGGCTTTATCTGGTCAATGTTGTTTATCGTCAAACCAATGAGAACACGTCAACTGACCAATAGATCGATAACTTTTTTTTCCGAAAGATTACTTGGCAAAATTCTGAAAAAAAAATTTTTTCAGGAAAAAGAAGAATTCCGCTTGACATTTTATTCTATTTCTCATAAACTATAAAACTTAGTTCAATCGTGTTGCGTTTATTTTGTCGCCTTTCGACAAGCGTTTCGCGATCAATTTTGTAAAACCTTAGAAAATAAGGAGAATGACAATGGAAAATTTAGTCAAATGTGTTGTCGGGATTTTCGCAATATTTTTGCGAAAAGCCAAATGTTAAATTTGGCAAACTGCGTAAAGCAGGGGGGGGGGGGCTATATGGAGTGGAAAGTT
>JAIRTV010000091.1 GCA_031254675.1 Planctomycetaceae bacterium
TTATGTCGTGCGGATTCGCTGGGGTGCGGAACAGGACAAGCACGGCATCGAATCGAAACATGGGAAGAAATAGCAGAAAAACTCAATATTCGAGACAACAAACCGGTTCCGATTTTGCAAGGTCGCGACTTGTTGGTGTTGGGAGTTCCGCCGGGACCGGAAATGGGAAAATTACTCCACAACGCCTACGAATCCCAACTCGACGGTTTATTTTGTAACCGCGACGAAGCATTGAATTGGATCAAAACACAACTCCAATTCAATCAATCGCCAAACGAAAAGGAATTGCCTACCCAAAAGCGGAAATTGTAGAACTACAATTTAGCTCATTTTCGTGTTTTTTGTGTCATTTCGTGTGTCTATTGTTAAATAATTACGATTCGTTGTCCTATTGGGAGTGATTTGCTATGTTTTATCGCCGCTTATTATTGATTGTGATGTTGTTTTTCTGTTCCTCTGTTTTCGCAGCGGAAACAAGTTTACAACAACAGGAAGCAGAACGTTTTATCAAGGAGTCGAAATTTCTCTTGCAACATCAACGTTGGGACGCCGCCTTAGAAAAAGCCGAAACCGCTGTCGTGTTGGCGCCCGACAATCTTCAAGCTATTGAGCAACTCATCACCACGCTTGCCGCCTCGCTCGGCTCTCTTGCGGTCAAAGGGAATCTCTGGCTCAGCGGCAATCCAGAAAAATTAACCACCAAAGATATTGAAACCGGATTCTCAGTAACCGAACGCCTCTTGTCCGCAAATCAATCACTTTTAGAAAAATCAACGGCTTCCACCAGACCAAATGTTGCCTATCTCAATAACGTCGCTCGATTTTTGGAAACAATTGATTTGAAAATCTTGCACGAAACCAAATTAGGAGAGAACTCCTTTCCGGTTGAAAACGTAAAAACACGTCTTCACGATTTACGGTTGGGGCATTTCCTTTTCTGGACGCAATCCGTTTATCCGTCCGCCGTCAAACAAGTTGTTGATGAACCTTCCTTTATTGGATGGTGTTGGTCGGTCGCCAATACCAATTCGTCTGGAATTTTGAACGGTCTTTCCTTCGATAACCAAGCCGGTTACTGGAAATCGCAAATCGTTGACGCGATGAATTTGTCCGAAAAGTTCGATCCCGAACTCACCGAATTCATCAATCGCAATTGTTTGAAATATTTCGAATCACATGCACCGCTGATTCTTGCCGAAGCGGAAAAGAACGGAAACCGCGAAGCCAAAAAAATTGTCGCCGATCTCGTCAATCTTTACCGGAATAACACCAAACCGTATTATCAATACAGAGCTTGGTTAATCGAACGGGAAACCGAATTGCTTCAAAAAATCGGAACGGATATCCCTTTCACGCGACATGATCCGACGGAGTTGGAGTACGCGGTCAAAGCGTCTTCGTTGGGATTCGACGCAGCGGTTACGGAATTGTTCGAGTCGATAACAAAAAAAATCAAGGCAATTCCCAAAGAGATTAAGCAAATCGAATACGATTGCCTGTATCTGTCGGCATCGCGAATGATTGACCAAACAAAGGACACACAAACCGCCCAACAACGATGTTTGGCAATCTGTGATCTTGCCTTTTCGCGTAACGATGTTCCGATGAGGGTTCTTTTCCACATGACCCATGATTCCGAGTCGCCCGACAATCTTCCGGAATATCAGGAAAGAATCATTTCGCTTTACGACAAAGCACTTGCGATTGGTCGGAGTGAGCAACAGACCGGCGGACGACTGGAACATCTTCCGCCGGTCTCGCAAGCGGAACAATGGCGAAATTCCGTTGCCGCCGAAATAACGACCACGACCACCACGCCGAAAACAATAACCGCCTGGACAGAAGAAATCCTCTTACTCGAACCGGCAAAAAATTCTCCGGATGGTCGGTGGTTTTTTCGGTATGATTTCACGAAGTTGCGAAAAAATCAACTTTATACTTTGGAATGCTCGCATCAGCAAAACAATAAATTAACCCGACTCGTCAATATCGACATTCCAACCGGAAAAGTACGTTACGGCAAAATTCTCAATGCTCCATGTTTCAGTGATGTTTTTGCTCCGTATGCTTATCGTTATCGTGGTGATTTTCCGTCGTTTATTGACGAGGAGAATCTGTACATCGGAACGCAGGAAGTTGGGTTAGCGGTGTTTCCGCTCTCGGGAGAGCAACCATGGATGTTGTCGATAGAGGACGACTTGCCAAGTAATTATGTTCATGGTGTCGGTGCCATTGACGGAACAATTTATCTCGGTCTCGGTAAACCGTTGTCGCAAAGTTGGCTCGTCACACAAGACACAAAATCACACAAAACAAAAATTCTCGCATCCAGTGCCGCCAAATCAGGAGACGCCCCGTTTTTCGATACCGCAACACCACCGTGTTTCTTCCCGTTTTTTATTGATGCGAAAAGGCATCGGCTTTTGTTTTGGGTTTCTACACAAAACGGTCCTCGTATCGAACAGTCTGGACTTTGGAGTATCGACGGAAAAACGCATCGCCTGGAGCAACGACTCCAACTCGAATGCGCTCCAAACAAAGGAGCCATACTTCCCGATGGCGATCATCTTCTCATCGACGGACATTTCGCCGTCCTGAACATTGATTTGAGAGATGATTCATGTGAATTGGTTGTTTCGCTCGGCGGCAAACGAAAAATTCATCCAATGAAAGAGTTGTTAACGCCGCGAACAGATCGGCAAGTCGAAAACCCAATCATCATCGACAATCAACTTTGGGGGTTGTTTTTCCGCGGCGGAAACACAACTTTTGGTCGCCTTGATCTTGACAACCCAAAGGAAATCGAATGGTTGCCAATCGAAAAATTGCAGGCAAAAGAAACCGGACCGTTGGGAGAACCTTACGATGAAATTCTTCCTCTTCCAGACGGTTCAGGCGTGGTCGTCGGCGATACCAAACGAATCGTTCTTTTACGTTTCCAAAAATAAAGGAGTCAGTTATGGGCAAATATTTACAAATGATGATGGTGTTCCTGATTTTTCTGGCGGAATTTGTTCACGCCGCAACACCTCGCTTAGCGATTATTTCCGGCGGCGATCCCAAACCAAACGAATTACTCGTGTTAGCCGAAGCAAAATTGTTTGACAACAAAGGCGTCGAACTTCTTGAACGGTTGGAAATCGACAAAGTGCTTGCGGAACAGAAACTGTCCGGACTATTCAATACAGAAAACGCCATCGAACTTGGACAAATATTAAAGGTTGATCTCTTTGCGGTACTCGAAACAACCTCAATTACTGTTTTCGATGCGAAAACCGGTTTACGTTTCGTCGATGAGACCTTGCCGGAAGAATTGGACAAGGCTGCCGGAATCGTTGCGGATGCCGTGAAAACAGCAACAGAAAAACAACAGAAATTCGCAAACAACAATCTCATTACCTTCGGTGTTTTGGAAATTCGGAACGCGGATTTTCCTGTGGATCGCGACACTTGGTGTAAGGCAATGAGTAGTTTGTTGGAGCGTTCGCTACTCCATCGCGGTGCCGCCGTACTCGAACGATCACGATTACAACACGTCAACAAGGAACGTCAACTAACCGGCAACAACTCAAATGAATTACTCGCTTCGATGAAATTGATCGATCTCGAATTGACACGCGGCACGAAACCAAAATCGTTTAGAATTACTGCTCGGGTTGGCGGTGAAACGTTTCGGGCAGAGGGGTTGATCGAAAAACCGCTCGAAACGATTCGGGAATTGGCTGGGAAGTTACTCAACGTCAAAGAAATCAACGAAGAAATCAACAACATCAAGGAAGCGTCACGATTTTTGGAAGAATCACGATTTCTTCGTAAACTTTCCC
>JAIRTV010000158.1 GCA_031254675.1 Planctomycetaceae bacterium
TTGGAGCAGCGTGAGATGTTATCTGTTGCGCCGATTCTCTATTCTCTTTACAGCGAACAATCTCAATATTCTACCGATTTTAACACTGAAGCCATTGCTGCCCCCACTGTTTCCGACAAAACCGCAACCACCCTGAAATTAACATGGGACGCGGCAACCATGACCGGACTGCGACCAGAAGAGCCATTCAAAATTGAACACGCAACCACCGACTCTTCCGGAAACGAAAAATGGACACAAATCGGTTCCGATATTCCGTACAGTTACACTATTGGAAACGGAATCTATTCATGCGAACTCAAAAATTTAACCGCGTCCACAGAATATAAATTACGTGTTTCGTTTGGTTCAACAATATTGGGACGCGGTTATTCCGATACTGTTACGGTTTCAACTCTCGATAGCAAAATCAACGCCGAAGCGGTTTCATCCAATTCCATTAAACTTTCGTGGAATATTGCCGGAAGAACAGGAACATCATTTACTGTTAAAAAACGTCTTGCCGGAACGACTTTATGGGAAGACACCGGTATTACCGTCAAAGCCGACGGTTCCGCAACAACAACGAAAACTTGTACGATTGATTCCTTAGCTCCTGCCGAAAAATATGAATTTCAGGTTTCCTATTATGACACCGCCAGTGTTGCTCGTACAAGTCAAGTTACGGAATGTACGACCTTGCATGTATTGACCGCGTCTAATAATACGCTTAATTCGGTCAACCTCTCTTGGAATTCCACAATGGGCGGAACGTCGCATGAAGTTCAGATTTACACCGGAACAACCAAACCAACCGCAACCACTGTTTGGACAAAAGCAACAACAGAAAATGTAAATTCCAATGAATACAAAGTTACCGGTCTTAAAGAAAACGCTTCGTATTATTTTCGTGTTCGATATAATGTTATTGAAAATAGCGAAACAGTTACGAAATATACAGATGTATTGAGTTATTCATCGCCAACAAGTATTAAACTTGATAACGCAACGGAAAATTCCATTGATGTCTCATGGACATTCGCCGCCCAAAGTGGAACTTCTTATTATATTCAAACTAGTGAAACCGGTAACGTCGGAACATGGAACGATTATCCTGGTGCCAATACAACCAGTAAATCATACAAGTTACAAAATCTTAGTTCCGGCAAAGAATATTTTGTACGAGTCCGGTATTTTTCGCCTGCTGGCGTCGAATCCTTTTCCGCCGCAGAACAAATGACAACCGGTATCGCAACAAAATTAGAAAGCGTTACTGAAAATTCCGCAACCATTTCGTGGAATATCCCCGGTCTTTCCACGCCCGTCAATATCCAACGTTGCGACGGTTCTCTTGATCCTGAAATTGATACGAATTGGCGAACAATTGCAACAAATATTTCGGGAACTTCTTACAGCAACAATAACATCGGTTCAAGTAATAAATATTATTATCGTGTTTCTTACCAATCAGGAAGTGAAACAAAATACACGATTTATGTTACCGCGTTGACTGTCGGAGCAGTAACCGTTTCCGATCCGTCGTTGGATACCGTGAAACTTGACTGGAACTTCAAACCGAAACAAGGTGCAAGTTTAACCGTACAACAATATCAAGGAAATTTCGTACCCACATCAGATTCGGCGTGGGGAACGGCAACCGTAGTATTTGACAGCGATAATCAAGGTTGTACGGTTAAAAATCTCACACCGGGTTTGAATTACTTTTTCCGTGTACGTTACACCTCAGAACAAGGAACAGTCGAACAAATAACAAACGCAACGAAAATCGTAATGACTGTCGGTGGCAATTTGATTGCTTCCGAAACAAACGTAACTTCACTAACACTTCGTTGGGCAAAAACAGGATTTACGCAACAAAAAAATAACAATTTCACGGTTTATCAACGCGATTTATCAAGAGCACACGGAACGAATGATAATTGGCAGGCAATTGCAACCGTCAATTCCGATCAAAACAGTTATATTGTTACAAATCTTTGGGGTGATACGAATTATCAGTTTAAAATTGGTTATCAGGGCGAATCGGAAAGTCAGGCAGTTTCCTTTGTGTTGAATCTGACGACCAAACCTTACAAGGTGGATATTTTGAATTTGTCCTATACATCCGCTCAACTTCAATGGACTTTTGCCACCGACAAAGATTCCGCAAACAATACATCGTCAACCGGCGATAACAACGGACAATATATTGTGCAAAAATATGTCGGAAGCGGTGAACCGGATGAAACGGAACGTTTATTAGCGGTTGATAATAGTAATTGGACGACCGTCGGAACGTGTCTTCCTAATCAACCACAATACAATTTAGATAATTTGAGCAAAAATACAAATTATTATTATCGTATTGTCTATACTTATCGTACAGGCGATATTGCATTGGGGTCTGGTTCAAATTATGTTGTTCCGCTTGAAACAAAATTTTCCGAAATTATTGCAGTAAAAACCAAAAGTGATCTCTGGACAACCAACACCGCCGCCCATTCCGTCAACCTCACTTGGGAGGCAGCATCTCCTAACAGTGGAACACAATATACCGTACAATATCGAATTAAAGGAACAGGAACATGGACAAATGCAAGTAGCCCTATTACAGCGACTTCTTATACGTGCAGTAATTTGCTTTCCGATACGGATTACGAATTTCGTGTTGTCTTCAACGGCAACAGCGAAACCGCAACCATTGAGGCTAAAACCGCGAAAAGTATTTTGTCCGCTGTTTCAAAAGAACTTGGAATCGGAACAGCATCGGCAACAATTGAAATGCAATCAATTACCGGCGAATCAAATTTCGTACTTTATTATCGACCGAAAGGCGATGAAACAGATCCTTGGTCTCAAAATTCATCACCGTCAATAAACGGCGGAAGAGTTTCGTTTCAATTATCGCTTATACCGGAAACAGAATATGAATTTAAGATCGTTTATGAATCCAATTCTGTTTCCCATGAATCGGAAATTAAATTTGTTTCGTTATCAGATGATCTGATGCCGTCTAATGTTACGAGCAATTCGATTACGATGCGTTGGGATGATTCGAGTTTTCCCGATAAACTCTCCGGTTCGTCGTATGTTTTGCAATACCGTGTTACAGGAAGTGGAAGCACATGGTCAACCGCCCCAACATCATCAAATAATTCGTCCACCGTCAATAATTTGTCCGCAAATACGGAATATGAATTTTGTGTCCAATACACAACAGACGGCGGCGCAACTGCTTATTCGACGTTGAAAAATGCGCGAACGAAACAACCAATGATTACTGTTTCCGTTCCACAGGTCGGAAAAGCGAAACTGACATGGACATTCGAAAGTGTTAGCGGTTACATTATTCAAAGTAAAGAAACCAACGGACAATGGACGGATCTAAAAACACTGACGGAAAATTCGTTACGTGAAACAATTATTGACAATCTCACCGCGGAAACCGACTATATTTTCCGTATTGCTTATAAAACGGCGCAATCGGGATCAAATTATGTTTATTCCGACGAAGCGGAAATAACCACACTCGGTAAATTTACTGTTGTAGAAAATTCCAGCGGAACGCAAAACATTACAGTCAAATGGGATTACGTAACAGATTCAGCTTACCGACTGCAATACAAAGTAACAGGAACACAATCGTGGCTTGACGTAATTGCCGACATTTCAAAGTCAACGAAGGAATACACGTTTACTTCGTTGACGCCAGGTAATAATTATACAATTCAATTGATCTATTTTGATGGCATAGAAAAACACGACGAAATTAACGCATCAACAACCAAAACAGCACCCGAAACGCCAAGCGGTTTATCTGTTTCGGATATTACAAACAGTGGAGCTAAAATCAAATGGACGGACAACAGTGAATATGAAGACAATTATATTATTGAAGTAACAAATAATGCAACAGGCAATATTATTAAAACAACAACCAGTTTGGGACTGGGAATCGGTTACGAAATGACGCATACATTGACCGATCTGGATACGAAAGTATCTTATACTGTTAAAGTTTATGCGAAAAATGCGGAAGGTTCGTCGGCGGTGGCTCAGACGACTTTTACAACGCTTGACGTGAAACGTCCTGCGGCAGTAACATCGGTCAAAACAGCAGCAACACCGAAATCAATAACATTATCATGGAAAATCACATCCGTAACAAATATACCTGATCCGACGAATTTTCGGATTGAATATTATGACGACAAAGATAAAAGCCGTGAAAAACTCTGGTACGAAGTTCAGGGATTGAGTACAACTATTTCTTATGATAGTGCAACGAAAACATATTCCTGTACAATTTCCAATAGTTTTGTTGCCGGTGATTCATTGACGGTAACATTGGAAAATAAAACGGCGTATCAATTCCGAATTATTGCATTAGCACCCAACTCAACATTTGGCGATGCTCCGGCAACATCCGCCAAAGCAACAACAGCAGCATTGGTTGTTCCATCAAGTCTTGCGGCAAAAAATATTACGCTAACTTCGGCAACAATTAGTTTTAAAGATACGGATAAAAATGTCAGTCCTACAGACAAAGTTTATACGTTATATTATGTCGCAGGAACAAAAAAATATAGTAAATGGGAAGACGTTCCCGTATCAGAAATTCAATCTGTTGCAGTTCCATCGGACAAATTATCTTATGAATTAACCGGATTAAAAGCGGAAACTGTTTATTCGTACATTATTGAATCGGAATATTTGGGACAAAAAACAACAACGAAACCAAGTAGTTTTACCACTTCCAAAATGCCAACCGCAACAACAATCAAAGGCGGTTACACAATTATTTCAGACACATATTCGTTCCTAATTTCTTGGAAACCGCCGGCGGCAACGAAATTATCGTCTGGTATTACGATTCAATATGTTCTTGAAGTTTCGGCATCGGGCAAAAAAGACACATTCGTCGCACTACCACCTGTAACCGTCAACACTTCGTCTTCAAATTTGCGATATGTAACATTGTCATTTTCCGACGTAATCGGGTTATTAGCGAATAACAGTTACGATGTTTCAACAAAAGTTAGTGCGTTATCATTCCGTGTTGCCAGTACGTTTGTGGAAAATAACACACCTTTGGGAACATCCTATTCTTCGACGGGTCGTGTTACGTTACCAAAATTTGTTTAAGTTCTAAAATTCGCCGAATATCAATTACAAATAGTTAAGTAACAATTCAAAATATTATTGTTCACAAATCTATTCGTCAATCCCAAACGAACCGTAACAACAAATAAAAATGTAATATTTGGAAAATGAATTGAGAAACAAATATGATCAAAATGATAAAAGCATTGTTGATGTCTGTCAGCATGTTTTCCGTTTTGCCGGTTCCGAAGCGACACTGGGATGAACATTGCCTTCCTTGGGTCATTCCTTTTTTTCCGGCTGTTGGGGGCTTGATTGGTTGTCTTTGGTATGTTACAACACTCTTTACAACAGAATTACCGTTGCCGTTACAATCGGTTATTGTTTTATTGATCCCCTTTTTTTTGAGCGGATTCTTACACTTGGACGGTTATATTGACACTGCCGATGCTTTTTTTTCAAGACAAAACCTTGAAGAAAAAAAACGTATCCTTAAAGATTCTCATGTTGGTGCGTTTGGTGTGATCGCGGTAATTTGTTTGTTGTTGATACAATTTTGTATTATACAGACAATTATTAGTGAAAAGAAAACAATGATTGCTTTTATTTTTATTCCGGTTATTTCACGTTGTGTTACAGGAATCGCTCTCCTGAATATGAAACCAATGTCGAAAACCGGTTACGCTGTTATGTTCGGGGCAAACACAAAACCGATTCATACCTTGTTTATATTAACGCTTTTTATTACAGTTATAATCTTCGCCTTTTTATTGGGAAACAACGCAATGTGGTTTGGTCTTGTAACAGTGATTGTTTCGGCGTTGGTAACATTAGTTTACCTCAACAGACAATTTCAAGGATTATCGGGCGATTTATGTGGCTGTGTTGTTTCCGTGAGTGAAATGTTCGGACTTTTATGTGTTGCAATTTTATAAAAAAA
>JAIRTV010000167.1 GCA_031254675.1 Planctomycetaceae bacterium
TTACGCGCCGGGTGTGGAACGTCTTGCGACGGAAAGTATCCAATACCTCAACAATTGCCTCGAAAAAATTGCTAACATTCCCTGATCAACGTGTTAATTCAGACAAACGAGGTGGGTGATGTTGTCTCAAAGGTGGGTGATGTTTCGCCGAAGGGCTTTCACCCACCATCACGTCGGCGAAAGGTTGCCCACCACAAGGTAGGTGATGTTTCGCCGAAACATCACATCGGCGAAAGCCGATTAGCCCCTGTTTTCGGACGGCAATTTGTATTGCCAAACGGTTTGAAATCTGATTGCCCGCCGGAAACTGGGGCTGGTCGGATATCGCCGACGTGATGTTTCGGCGAAACATCACCTACCTTATACCTTCATTTGCCGGCGCAAATGGTTCAAAAAATATCAAAAAAAATTATAAACCCAAAAAAACATTTTTAGAAATTCCCTACAAAGAAGAACTCAAAAAACTTATGACTCCAAAATTTCAAAACTTTAAAAAAGAACAATTGTTGGTGTTGTAAAGTATAATTGCCGCTAAGAGTTCCGTCAGAGTTGCCATGAATGATTCCCTCGCTCAACATGGCGGTATTACTGGTTCCATCAGTAAGACTGGCGAATGGTTGCCTATTTGGTGAGAAATCATCTATCGGCAACAACTGATACTAGACCTTTTTGAAGAAACTTCCAATAATAGGAATGTCTGGTTGATTTTTTAAGTGATTACGTTAAATTGTGATTCTTTGCAATTGGTCTTTGCAATTTAGAATTTGGGTTTTACGCACAATCGTGCCGATTATACATCATATTGTTTTTGCGGGACACGGAACTCACTGGTCTTGTTGGCAACAATTGTTTTGCTGTAAAAGTTGACTATTCTTCCGAAATATCACTCCATTTTTTAATCCGTTGCAACCGGATTTTTGATGATCATGTCAGAACCTTCGACAAATCAGATTCAAGCACGTGGTGTTGACCGTATGTTGGTGCGTTTGGAACATCTTGACAAGTTGCTGAATCTTGCCGGTGAGGTAATTATTACCAGCTCCACCCTCCACGAACTTCAACGCGATATGGTTGACGCGGTTACCCACCACCAACCCATGACCGAAACCAACCTCCAAATCATCAAATCAGCAGACGAAGCCTCCGCACGAATCTCCCAAGATTTACACGACCTCGTCATGGCAATTCGAATGGTCGAAATCGGAGAAACGTTTAAGTTGTTTCGGCGTCCGGTTCGCGATCTTGGGCGGAATTTGAAAAAAGAAATCACTCTCAAATTCGAAGGCGAAAAAGTTCTTGTTGATAAAGCGTTGGCGGAGCGGCTTGTCGAACCCCTCCTCCACATCTTACGGAATGCCGCCGATCACGGACTCGAAACCCCCATCGAACGTATTCACGAAGGGAAAATCGAAACCGGAACCATTTTGCTCAAAGCGGTCGAACGTGAACACGAAACCGAAATTATTGTCTCCGACGACGGACGCGGAATCAACGAACCAAAAATTCTCGAACACGCTCACAAATTAGGAATGATCCACTTCGGCGAACCTCCAACCATTTTGCAAATCCTTTGCATGTCCGGCTTTTCCACAAAAGAGAAAGCAACCGACACTTCCGGACGCGGAGTCGGTCTCGACCTCGTCAACAATATGGTCAGCGACTTCGGCGGAACAATCGAACTCGAAAATCAACTCAAACACGGTTGCACGTTTCGATTGCATATTCCAAAATTAAAAGCCGTCAATATTATTGATGCGTTGATTGTTCGTTGCAGCAACACGCTTTATGCTCTTTCTATTGATCAGGTTGTTAGTTTGCAGGGAATCAAACCGGAACAAATTCAAGCCTCCATGGATCGCGAACGGTTTATCAAATATTTGGGGAATCCGATTGCTTTGTTCGATCTTTCGGAATTACTTGGCGGCGGCACAACAGTTCAGGATAACCCCGAAGTTGTTCCTGTTGTTATTCTCGAAGGCAAAAAAGACCGAATCGCTTGTGTTGTTACCGAATTTTTGGCTCCGTCAAAATTAGTCAATGTCCCACTTGCCAAAGACATGTTTGATCGCGACGCCACAGGAATTGCCGGAACTTGCATTATTAGCGGTGGACGGGTTGGAATGACGGTTGATATTAACGCTGTTGTCGCCTTGGCAACCGGTACCCAGCTCAAAACAGACGAAGGAAACAACGATGTTTCCGCGTTTTCTAAACCTGTTGTTGCCGAAGTTGAAAAAGATGATTTTGTGTTCGACAGTTCGGTGCCGGATTCGACAATGATGAAACACTCCCAAGACGAACTAATTACCAAAGCCAAATTGTCCGCTCAACGTGATCGTATTGCCAATCGGGTTGAAGAATCGAGCCAGAAAGACCTCACCAATACTGATATTTCCGATCTGCTCACCGAATTGTCGCGCGGACTCATGGAACTTCAAGATGTTCTTTTGTCGCTGGAAAACGAAAACGCACCGGAATTGATGAAAGAAGCTTTTCGTCGGCTTCATGCTGGAAAAGGCAATTTCACCATGCTTGGTGTTGAGGTTTCCGCTAGCCTGGCTCACGAATTGGAAACGCTCCTTGATCACCTCCGAAAAGGCAAAATCGAAATGTCGCAGGAGTTGATGGATATTATGCTTGATGGTGTCGCCGAACTCAACGCCGCTACAAAAATGTTGCCGCAACAAATCCCCGAAACCAATACGGTGTTGCTGACGCGAATCAATACCATTATGAAATCGCTGGAAAACAACGAACCAATCACCGATCCCGACCAACTTCTCGGAACCACATTTACCTTAGTGCCAACAGTGGAGCTTCAACTACTCGGAGCATTAAAACAAGGCGCACAGGCTTACGAAACATTTATCCGGTTCAAATCGGGTCGTCAGGCTGATTTTTTGGTTGCTTATCTAACATTGCGAAAACTCTGTTATCATGGAACTATTTTGGCGACCTTGCCGAGTATTGCTGATATTGAAAACGGACATTGCAGCAATGCGATTAAAGTTCTTTGGGCGTCGCCGCTCAAACCTGACGCTCTCAAAAATGCAATTGATCGTTGGGCTTCGTTTTTTAATATTGTCGAACACCAAAGCGTTCCCACAACAGTTTTCCGATACGACACCAATGTGGACATCTAAAATAAACTGTTGCTCTTCGACTAAACTGTTGCTCTCACTTAACATGACAAAACAAGGTATTAAGGTTGGGTGATGTTTCTAAAAGGCGGGAGATGTTTCGCTGAAGGGAAGCGGCGCACAACCGCTAAGGTGAGAGGCACGCAACTGCTAAGGTGAGAGACAGGCATCTACTAAGGCGGGAGACACCCGCCAGTGTTGATAAGAGTTGATAGTGAACATTTCGCAAGCGGAATTATTACCAAAATGGCAATAACTCC
>JAIRTV010000177.1 GCA_031254675.1 Planctomycetaceae bacterium
TTGTTGGTGATGTTTGAAGAACAGAGGGGTGTTGCCAGACTTTGCTAAACCAACGTAACGCAATTTCAGAATCGCGGAAAATTTGGCGGCGAGCAAAAAGTGTTACCGCAAGGAAAAAAATCAACGCAATACTTGGCGAAATTGCCGTCTGTAACATAATATTTCGTGTAGAATCTTCAAAAATTGGAATGAAACCGATTTTGATAAGCAATTCGGCAACTATTCCCGCAATTGCCAGCAAGTACAACCCCAACGATGGGGCATAATTTAACATATCCAAAAAGATTCTTGTTCCCAGCACGCCGAACACAAAACCGTAAAGAATTAACCACCAAAGAGATCCGTCTCGATATAAAGTTGTTCCGCTGGCGGCGGTGAGGACATCGCGAATTGTTTCGCGGACGGCAACCTGAACATCCAAACTAAGAAAAATCAACGCCACTGTCGTCCAAAACCAAGTATTAACTTGTCCTTTGGGGTCATTGTATTTCAAACCGAGTTGAAAATTGATCAGTGAAACAACAGCGGTTATCAGGAGCAACACGGAAAATCCCCAGTTCAACAGACTTGCTCGCGAGGCAACATCAAGTGGTGAAATTGTTGTGATACTGAGTTGTTCCGCCAGCACGGGCATTTTAAAATAAGCAAACTCCAGCAACGCAATCAATGCACCACCGGTTAGAAAAAGGAGCCAGTAAACTCCCAAACTTTTCGGAATCAGATTTGTTATATCGTATTGTGATTCCATAAACGAAGTAAAATTGCAAAGATTCCCGAACAATCCAATATCAACATTCACCAATATTGCCTATCGGCAAACATGACCGTTTGGAATAGAACCGTATCAATCATTCCGAATAGAAGGAAGAAAACAGATTTTAGTAACTATTCTGTTGTATTTATATTGAAGGTGTTGGTGTTTATCGCGACTCGATCAACTCAACTTTTCGCTGAAATGTTGCCCAACGGTATCAAACGGTATCAATTTGATAAAAAATCCGGTTTGTGCAAATATTACGCAGAATTAACAATATTTATTTATTGTGTTTCAAAATGAGCGGTTCCGTCAGAACCAAAACCATTTTTTAGCACTCCATATTTTGCGTCGTGCTATTCTGGCTTCATTTTCGGCAACCTGAAGACGTTTTTTGGCACCTTTGGAAAATCGATATTGGAGAAGTGCTTTTGCCAAACCTTCGCGAATTAAAAGCTCATTGAGCCAGATTTCGCCTTGTTGCGTTTGCAAATAAATCATTGCCAAATTCCGTCCGTATTGATCCACTTGATCGCCATCAAACGCAACTCGAACACGATTTCCGCTTTGCATAATCATTCGTTTGGTAAAATCGGAAGCTTCTTGACCAAACGGTTGTACTGGCGTATTGGGTTTGACCACTTCGGGAGTGTCCGCCCCAATAAGACGAATACGATGTTTCACGCCGTCATAATCCACCACGTCCAACGTGTCGCCGTCCACAACATGAACAACTTGCCAAATTCCTTCTTTGAGCGGACTTTGTTTATTGGCGGGCAACGGTTGATCTTCGCGCAACGCAATTACCGTCGGAAAGGAATTTTGCAGTTTAACAGCAATTTGATCGCGTAATTTTGTATTGAAAAGACCAATCACAAAAAGAACGGCAAGTAACAGAATTACTCCGTAACCGCCGCGACGACGCACTTCACGCCGTAGCACTTTTTTGACCCGATTCTGAACCGACTGTGTTGATCGCTTGCGCATAATTCATTCCGTAAACATCTTTATCACCAAAGTCCAGAGCAATATTTTTCGAAACGTTTCCGAGAAATTCTCTCCGGTCAATGATCGTTCTTAGAAATACAGATCACGTTCATCCGTATTTCGAATTCGTTCAATTCGGTCAAGAATTTCAAATTTTCGTTTTCCATCGGCAATTTTATCAAATTCCTGTTTCAACATTTTTTCACCGACGGCTTTTGTTTTCGGCGAAGCAAAATCGGAGAGATATTCTTGTAATGTTGTCAATGCGTTAGGCGTACACATATTTTGAATGAAACCGGGAATAGCGTATTCCATAAACACTTCGCCGGTACGTCCCAACCGATAGCATGCCGTACAAAAACTTGGAATATATCCATCGTCCAGTAATTGACAAACAACTTCATCCAACGGTCTGATGTCACCAAGTTCAAATTGTTCTTTTTCGAGTGCTTGTGTTTGAGCGTCGCCTGCTTCGACGTAACCACCAATTTCAATTCTGCCACCGGCATCAATTTGCGAAACACCAAAACCAAGCGCGGTTTTGCGCAACGCCGCCGGTTCGCGTGCTGTTACGATTAAACCGGTGTAGGGAACCGATAACCGTAAAATAGCAATAAGACGTAAAAAATCGTCATCTTTGACATCGTGTTCCGCCACTTCTTTAATTGTTACGCCGCTTGCCGGACGAATACGCGGAAAACTAATTGTGTGCGGTCCCACTCGATAATGTTTCATTAAATGCACCGCGTGAGCAACAAGACTCAACACTTCAAATTTCCAATTGGCAAGACCGAATAACGCACCAAGTCCCACATCATCGCAACCGGATTCAATCGCTCGCGCCGGAGAATCAAGTCGCCACATAAAATTTGATTTCCGTGTTCCTTTTGGATGCATTCGGGCATAAGTTGAGTGGTGATACGTTTCTTGAAACACTTGATACGTTCCAATTCCGGCGGCTTTGACAATCCGATAACCTTCATGCGAAAGCGGAGCCGCGTTGATATTCACACGGCGAATTGAATTATTGCCAACCTGAACCGAATAAATTTCGTTAACACAATTCGCAATATATTCGGGACCATAATTTCGGTGTTCGCCAAACACCGCAATAAGTCGTTTGTGTCCGTTTTTTAACAAATTTTCAATTTGTTCGTGTAATTCTTCTGATGTCAATGTGCGGCGAACGGAATCAGGATTACTGCGACGAAAACCACAATACCGACAATCATTGACACAATAATTACCAACATAAAGCGGCGCAAACAGAACAATACGATTTCCATACACATCTTTTTTTAATTGCCGTGCGGTATCGAAAATTTGTTCAATAAGTTCCGGTTCATCGGCATTGAGCAGCGATGCGGTTTCTTCGATATCAAGAGCCTCTTTATTTTTGGCTTTGGCAATAATTTCACGGATTTGCCCTGAATCCGCTTTGCGTTTCAGTAAGTTTTCGAAATACGGTTCATTGACAAAATCGACACCGCTTTCGCTTAATCGGGTCATTTCAGGAAGAGCTAGGGTTGACATAATTTGTTGGATTAGGGTTAGAGATGATTAGGAATGAGCGGTTAGGTTGTTTATTCTCAGCAAAAATTATAATTGTCGCCGCTTTATTCTAAAACTGACAATTTTGAATATTATACGCAGTCTTTTTATTTTGTAAAGGCAAATTATTAAGAGTAGAGAGAAACTGTTCGCCGAAATGCCGCTCATCTTTTGAGTTTTGACGCAAATAATTATCTTCTCAAAACGATGAAATCGTTAGAAATAGGAGTTTCTAAAAACCTAGTTTTTACTTGAAAAATATTTGCAAGTCTTTTTTCGAGGACAAGATTTTTAAGAAGCAAGGTTTTTAGAAGTTCCCAGAATAAATTTTGACTAATTTTGCTCTAAAATACCTTTTATTGTTTATAAATCTTTGACTCTAAAAAACTTAACACTTGCTTAGGTCTAAAAAAATTGACTGAATTTCAACATATTTTGACCGGATTTTCATGTTGATATTTTTTGGGATATGGATAATAATGGTGTTCAGTATAATTCACTCAACAATTGCAAAATGAAAATATCGAAATTTTGTAAAATTAACGAAAATTCTTTTTGCGGTTTGAAACTTGGTGTTTGGTTTTTCTGTAACTATTTTTTGCTTTTTACAAATTTAAAAAACAATGACAAAACAATTATTTATTTTTTTGGTAGTACTGTTTTCTCTTTCTGTTCACGTTATTTTTGCGGAAGAACTCACGATTCGGGAAAACAGTTTTC
>JAIRTV010000304.1 GCA_031254675.1 Planctomycetaceae bacterium
TTGACATTGATTCGAATTGCGGTTGGTCCGGTGAAACTCGGCAAACTCACTCCAGGCGAATGGCGACATCTCACCCGACAAGAAGTTGACCGCCTCTACTCCGCAGGACAATAAATCCTTCGTGGACTTCGCAAAGTTTAGAGCGTATTAAGTATTTGTATGGAATTGCGAAATCGTAAAAACGATTCCTCTTGTTTATAAAATTTCGCCAATTTAATCCGTACTCATTCCGAACACGCTCCAATGAAAACCGAAAATAAACGATGAAGTATTATTTGATAAGATAAAGTTCCCATTCCCAAAGTCGTGCCAAATTTTCTGACGACTTCGTAACGACAAAACGGAATGCGTTTGATGTTACGTTGGGAAATTGTTTGCTAAAATTAAATTCTTCATTATTTGTTGTTCGGCTTCCTTCAATCTCAACCCAAATTCCGTTTGCGTCCCGATAGTGAAGAGCAAAATCAGTATTGGGATCAACAAGTCCGCTATCAACTTTTCCAGAAACAACACGAAAGGCGTTGATTTCGACTGGTTTTTCAAAACGTAATTCTGCATAAGGCGAAGCGTCGTTTCTGGCACTAACCCAACGCCCCTTGTTATTATCAATATTGTATTTTCCGTCATTGATAAACGACGGAAGATAATTTTTATCGAATTGACTTGAAACCGCAACTTGGGCGGCAAGAGCAAGATTTGGCTTATTTTTTAACCAGTTGGGCAGTTGAACATTCGGCAAATTCCATTCCAAAATTTGTCCTCGTTCCAAAAGTTTGTTACGGTAAATTGTTTGATCAATCTCTTGAACGGGGCGATTACTTTTAATGGCTTGAGCGGCGGCAACGGCGGCTGATTCGCCGAGAATACAAAACACCGGTTCCATTCGCGCCGACGCATAAGCAATATACGATGCAGAAAAACAAATCGGTACAAAAAGATTGGTGCATTGTTCCCGTTTTGGTACGATAGCTCCGTAAGGAATTTGATAAGGAATTCCTGTTCCGCGAGCTTTACCAATAAACATGTTGCCTTCTGTTGCAACACCGATTTGACCGGTTTCGGGATGTTTGGCAATATAACGCCGCACCGGATAAGTATCCACGCCGTAAAGTGCAAGACCAACACTATTTTCATGTTGTCGTTTATTCCAGACATCATGCAAATCGAGAATGGCTTCGCCTTTCATTCGGCGCGAAATCCGAATATAAAGTTGGTTAGGCCAACCGGCAGTATCTTCGTGCATTGTTTTATCGAGACCGTATTCGGCGGTTGCCTGGCGGAATTTTTCGGGAACACGCGAATCTGTTGCAAGAAAATGATGAATTCCTCGCAAATAATTTCGATGCCACGCCCAAACATGACTGCGTACTGCCCAATCTCCATCTTGATAAAACCGGCTGACACCAAGCGGCGCAATCGTGAAAAGTGAATGACGTTGATAGTTGTGATCGCCGCTGTTCATCCAACCCGGAAAAATATCGGCTAATTTTTTCATCAACACGGTTTCGTTGTTACTGAATGTGTTGACAAGATATTCCACGTAACGCCCAAGAAGTTCGTAATCTTTTGGGTCATAATCGTCCGGTATTCCCAATGGAATTTTCTTTGCTGTTTCTTTTGTTAGATAAAAACGATAATTGTATGCTTGCGTGTAGTCGTCGCCGTCGCCGAATAGTTTTCCGTGATCTGGATCGACCATTTTGAGAATTCCGCTTTCTGGTTGATTGGGTTCGACGTAAGGATCAATCGGCGTCCAATTCGTTGGCAATCCAACTCCCGCAACTTTTTCATCGAATGTGGTTTGCGCTTCTCGTCCGATGGCGTAATCAACTTTGGCAAGAAACATCAAATCACCTTCGTATGATGTATCGATAAATATTTTGGCTTGAATTTCCTTATATTTTGCGGGATCGGTTTTCGGAACGGGAACTCCATAAGCATCCGGCGGGGCAAATTCCACACGAATCTTTTCAATATCCGTTCCTTTTTTTTCGACCGCAACAACACGATATTCATACAAAATTGGAATGTTTTCTTCATTCATCCAATCGGCGGCGGCTTGTCGAAAAAGCGGCGGAAGATTGCCTAGATTGAAGATTCTTTTTTTGGTGAGACCGCCAACGCTTTTAGGTTCGGGGCAATCCTGACGCGGTTTAATTCCTGCGCCGAGAATTCCGCCGAGCCAGCGACTTGGTTCGACCAGAAGAACGCTCATCCCTTCTTGTTTTGCGGTTGCTGCCGCGACCAATCCGGCGGGTGTTGCTCCGTAAATACAAACATCAACCGTTTCACCTTTTGCGGACGAAATCGGAAGAAACATCAGAGAAAAAATAATAATTGTTCGTAATGTTGATTTCATAGTTTTTTTGTAATAAAAGAAGTTTATTCGAAATACTGATCTGAAATTCCTTCCGGTTCGTCGGTCAATTCAAAATTTGTCTCAACAGAACCTTCAGGAGAAACGATAAATTGTAAACCACCGCGTTGAATTCCTTTGGCAATATCGGGATACACCGTCGGATGATATTTCGTCACGCCATCAATCGGATGAGGATCCGCATTGGGGTCTTTCCAACTCAGGAAAATCGTGTACGTTCCAGGCTCGACGCCTTTTTGGTTTGAAATAACACTTCGTAGTTCAAACCGTCCGAAAGCATCGGTTAAACCGATTCCGGCTTCGGACATTTCTACTGCATTACTAACGGGTTGAAAAAGGACTTGGATATCTGGTGCCGGTTTTCCGTGATAGGTAATTATTCCCGAAACAGGAACCGTTTTGTGACCACAACCAATCGCGGAAAATATCGTTACCGTCAACAGGAAAAACGAAAGTGTTTGAAAGGATAAAAGTTTCATAATTATACTACAAAATTATAAACCGGACAATGATACGCCGGAATCGACGGCGGAATAATTAGCCCATATTGCAAGATTGATTGTTTGAGAAACGAATTTTACGGAGCCATCCCCTAGACAGGCGTTGACACCGCTGGTGTGATATGAACCGGTTGCTCGACTGCAATACCGTGTTTTATCGTCTTCAGAACTTTGACCGGATGCGGCTCGACAACGTTCCCATGTTACGACAAGCATTTGACCGGCGTGTTCGGATGTTGTAATTGTGTGAAGTGCGGGAACATTTGACCAAAATGTACTCCGTTCCGGTCCGGTATCGGGACGATGATGTTCGCTAAAAATCGTTGTATTCGATGTTCCGTCCAGAACGCTGCTAAATGATTCTTGAAAAAGAGAATATTTGTAACCAGCGGGATAAGACCAAGTGGTTGCGCTAACAGTATGGAAAATACCACGCCAACCCATTCGACTTCCGGCTCCGCCGCTATCCCACCACCAATCACCGCCGCTACTACGACCAGCCATGCCACGATATGATGTTGTCGGCATCTGATAATCCCCCGATGTCCAACCGGCAAAACCGGTTCCTGTTGTTGCCAATTTACCGGCGTCTAAATCGGAAGGACAGATATAATCTGTAACAGCCGTCAAACCGATTTCTTTGTTTTTACCGGGAGGGTAAGCGGTTGCGTCATCATTTGAAAGTGAAGCGGCAGGATTATAGTCGGCAAACAGAGAGTTTTTTTCAATAAACGGGAGAATAGAAACTCCCCAAACGGCTCGAAAACTCCGCATGTTTCCGGTATCGCCTGAAATATAAAACGCACCGGCTGGAAACAGTTGATGAACATCGTGATAATTATGTGTTGCTACACCGAGTTGTTTTAGTTTATTGGTGCATTGCATTCGTCTTGCGGCTTCGCGCGCCGCCTGAACCGCTGGCAACAGAAGAGCGATTAACACGCCAATAATCGCAATCACGACAAGAAGTTCGACCAGAGTAAAGCCAAACCGTGAAGAGCGAATAGAAGAGAAGAATTTAGTGAAAAAGCGTTGGAAAACCGACCACTTTCCACTATCCGTTCTCAACTCTTCACTCCA
>JAIRTV010000314.1 GCA_031254675.1 Planctomycetaceae bacterium
AACTTGTTCCTACTTGTCCGGTAGGTGTACAAACCATTTGAAATTGGTATAATTCGTCCGTTGATTTATTGGTCACTTTGAAGATTATCAATCAAACAATTGGAAAGGACAACGATTTATGACCGCAGAAGTTGACAATATCGTTTATATCAATCCCGTAATCGCCGGACTTGAAGAAGCATTCAATGTTCAGCTAAACTGCAAAATCGAACGAACCGGACTCGGCTTGATGGAAAATAATCAAGCTCTTTATCCAGTAAGCGGCATCATCGGTATCAGCGGTAAATGTGTCGGAACAATAGTACTGTCCATGTCAGAAAGTGTTGCCATCAAAGCAGCCGCAACCATGTTAATGGATCCCGACGTGGCAGAAATCAATGACGAAGTCATGGACGCCGTCGGCGAAATTACCAATATCGTGTGCGGCAGCGCCAAAGCGAAACTCGCACAATTTCAACTCTCCATGAGCTTACCGAATGTCTTATGCGGAACAAATTGCCGGTTGCATTTTCCGCAAAAATCACACCCCATCTTCATTCCATTCAAATGCATTTGGGGCTCACTAGCTCTGCAACTCGGATTCGTCTTTTCGAGCAACGCCGAGAAATAATAGCGGAAAGTAGAATTACCACCGCAGAACTTCTACAGAAATTCCACCCAAAACTTACAATTCACTCACAATATTTATTGCAATTCATTACACCGTCACGGTCGGCTCTGTTTGTAATAGGTCTTGTGAGTTTTTCAAATTGGAAAAAAAGATAATGAACCGATTTATTTTTTCGATATTTTTGATGTTCGTTTTTGCGTCAAATATGATGTCGGCGGAACATTCAAATCGTGTTCCGAATATTGTTCTGATTTTGGCGGATGATCTTGGTTATGGCGATGTGAGTTGTTACGGAGCAACTCAAGTACAAACACCGAATATGGATCGCCTTGCCACCGAAGGGATTCGTTTTACGGATGCCCACGCCGTCGCCGCAACTTGTACACCATCGCGGTTTGCGTTAATGTCGGGAATTTATCCGTGGCGAAAACCCGGAACAGGAATTCTTCCCGGTGATGCCGCCCTGATTATTCCACCGGAAAGTATAACATTGCCGTCCATTCTGAAACACGCCGGCTACACAAACGGTGTTGTCGGTAAATGGCATCTCGGTCTCGGCTCGCCGGAATCTCCCATCAACTGGAATAACGACATCAAACCAGGTCCCCTCGAAATTGGTTTCGATTATTCGTTCATCATTCCGGCAACCGGCGACCGTGTTCCGTGCGTGTTTGTTGAAAATCATCACGTCGTCAATCTCGACCCGAATGATCCGATTCGTGTTAGTTACAAAGAAAAAGTTGGCGACGACCCAACCGGAAAAGAACACCCCGATCTTCTCAAACAATCTCCGAGTCACGGTCATGATATGACAATTGTCAACGGAATTAGTCGAATCGGTTACATGAGCGGCGGCAAATCAGCACGTTGGGTTGACGAAAATATTGCCGATACCATCACCGCAAAAGCATGCAGCTTTATCGAAACAAATCAAGATAAACCGTTTTTTCTGTACTTTGCAACACATGATATTCATGTGCCGCGTGTTCCCCATCCTCGGTTTGTCGGTAAAACATCAATGGGCGCACGCGGTGATGCTATCGTCGAATTTGATTGGAGTGTCGGTGAAATATTGCAAACGCTTGACCGTTTGAATCTCACAAACAACACCATTGTTATTGTTTCAAGTGATAATGGACCTGTTGTTGATGATGGTTATCGTGATCGGGCAACCGAACTAATCGGCAATCACAAACCAAACGGTTTTCTTCGTGGCGGCAAAGGAAGTGCATTTGAAGCAGGAACACGTGTTCCATTTATTGTACGATTACCAGACAAAGCCAACGCCGGTAAAGTTTCCGATGCATTAATTGCTCTGATTGATCTTCCGGCAAGTTTGGCAGCACTCACCAATCAAATAATTGGTCAGCAAATTCCCGAAACAGCAATTCCCGACAGTGAAAATGTGTTACCGGCGTTGCTCGGCGAAACTGATCGTGGTCGTGAAAATCTCGTGTTGGCGGGAGCATCGACCAGTTTGCGGCACGGCACACAAAAAATTATTCTGCCAAATCAAAAAGGTCAGGCAATTTCCGCCAACACGTTCATCGAAACAGGAAATAATCCCAATCCGCAATTGTACGAATTAAAAAACGATATCAGTGAACGTAACAATATCGCAGAAAAAGAACCCAAACGTTGGGAAGAATTACGGACAATATTGCAGAAAATACGCCAAAAGAAAGTGATTGTCCCATAACAATCCGCTTTATCGTTTTCATTATTCGCGAAAACGAATGACACAACGAATTGCCTATTGACAAAAATCATCGAAAAAATGTTCCACGAACATTTGTCTTGGACAGATGTTCGTGTTATGTTTCAATTTTCAGTCTGTTTTATTTTACAACAAAAATGTTACTTTATTTCAAGGAGATTCACATGCGAAAACAATATTACCAATATTTGTTTCTTTTTCTGGTTTTTGTGGTTTGTTCAACGGTTGTTTTTTCGGAAGAGGTGCAAATAACGCCTTCTCCGATTCTTGACAACGGTATTGCGTGGTATGATGCGGCAAAATGGAGTTGTGAAGGACGCGGCTGGAATGACACGTCAACACCGTTCACACGATTGCCGGAACGGGCGAAAGAACATGTTACCGTTCCTGTTTGGAATTTATCTCAATGTTCAGCCGGTTTGATTATTCGCTTCAAAACGAATGCGTCTAAAATTCAAGTGCGTCATCAAGTTGCCGGAAATCTCAGCATGCCCCACATGACAACGGTTGGAGTAAGCGGTCTTGATTTGTACGCCAAAGATAAAGAAGGATATTGGCGTTGGGCTGGACTCTCCAAACCAACCGCCAAAAAATATGAAGATACCATCTTGCAAGGTGTTTCGCAGGAAATGCGGGAATACGCTCTGTACTTGCCACTTTACAATACCACAACAGCGTTGTCTATTGGTGTTGCAGAAAAAGATGTTTTTGAAGCAATAAATCCTTCCGCGAAAAAACCGGTATTTTATTATGGAACGTCAATTACGCATGGTTGTTCGGCGTCGCGTCCGGGCATGACGGTTTCGGCAATTCTCGGACGACGATTGGATACGCCGGTCATTAACTTCGGATTTTCGGGAAACGCAAAAATGGAACACGATTTGGCAAAAATTATTAGTGAAGTTGATGCGTCGGTATTTATTTTCGACAGTTTACCGAACATGTCGCCGCAACAAGTTAAAGAGCGTGCGGAAACATTTATTCGTGAAGTTCGCAAATCTCATCCTGATACGCCAATTATTCTTGTGGAAGATCGGACGTTCACTAATGCTTGGCTAAAACCGGATGTGCAAAAAACACATCTCGAAAAACGTAAGTTTTTCCGTGACACTTATGAGAAATTGACAGCGGAAGGAATGAAAAACTTGATTTATGTGGAAGGTCAACATTTGTTGGGTGATGACGACGAAGGCACTATTGATTCGTCACATCCTACTGATCTTGGTATGGTTCGTATGGCAAACATTCTCGAACCAATTTTAAGAAAATATTGAAACGAATTTATAATAAAGTTTCTTCTTTTCAAAAATTAGAAAATAACAAAATAAAATTTATGAATATTTTTGCGATCAACGGCAGTCCTCGAAAAGACTGGAATACTGCAACATTACTCAATAAAGTTCTTGAAGGGGCTGCTTCACAAAATATCAATACAGAATTAATTAACTTGTATGATTTAGAATACAAAGGATGTATAAGTTGTTTTTTTTGTAAAAGAAAAGATCGCAAGCATGGTCGATGCGCGATCAAAGATGATTTAACACCTGTTCTTGAGAAACTGAATACAGCGGATGCGATTGTTTTTGGTTCTCCGATTTACTTTTTTAATGTTACATCGGGGATGTCGTCTTTTTTAGAACGGTTCTTATTTCCCAATATTATTTACAGTCATGAAATACCGACAGTTTATCCGCGAAAGATTCCTTCCGGAGTTATTTACACCATGAATGTAACAGAAAATCAAGCGGAGGAATTTGGATTAAAAATCAACCTCAAAACATATCAAAATTTTATAGAACGAGTATTGGGATTGATTCCGGAATTACTATTTTCTTACAATACTTATCAGTTTACAGATTACGAAAAATACGAATCCTCAATGTTTTGCGAAGAAGAAAAAGCAAAACAAAAAATAAAACAATTTCCAATTGATTGTGAAAATGCTTTTAATATGGGTAGAAAACTCGTCATAAATAAGTAATACAAAAATCAAGTAATTTTTCGACAAAAAATGCCGCCTTTTAATAAATATTGGTCGCCACAAAATGTGAAACAAACAACGAAAAATGAATCTTGAATCCGATAAATTAAATTCATTGCGAAAACTTGTCGATTTATTTGCGTCGAATATTGCGCAATATAAAAGCGTTGATTATGACGAGTCAAATACACGCACGGATTTTATTGACAAGTTTTTTGAATTGCTTGATTGGGATGTTCGCAACGAGCAAGGTTTCACGGAAATTCATCGTGAGGTAATTCGTGAATTTAAAATCAGAAAATCCGGCGATCAAAAAATACCGGATTATTGTTTCCGAATCAGCCCGTCTCAATTTTTCGTCGAAGCAAAAAAGCCCGCAATCAATATTAAAGAAAACGCAGAATCGGCAATTCAATTGCGTCGTTACGCTTACACAGCAAAATTGCCGCTTTCAATTTTGACGGATTTTGAAGAGTTCGCA
>JAIRTV010000386.1 GCA_031254675.1 Planctomycetaceae bacterium
TTGCTCAGTAACAGTTTTCGATTTACTTCCGTAGTGACAAGCCGAAATTAAAATGATTGTCGTTCCCATGTTCGATCTCTGCAAAAATGTCTCAACCCCACAAAATACCGCAAAACTCTGAATAATTAAATTATGCCTAACCCGTATCGACTAATTTTAATTTTGAATTAACACTTTTTGACGAAATTGACTCAAATAGTTCGATTTATGTGTTCAATAGCGACTTGTTCCTTATTTGAAGTCTTTTCAAGTAAAAGACGTCATGTTCCATGCTATTTCAAAATATCTTTTTTCTGTTGTGTCTCAAGATGTTTGCGTTTTTCTTGCATGAACTCCAACGTTTGTTGAATATATTCTTCCGATTCTTCCTTCGTGGCGGTTCCTCCATTGACGGAAGTGTATTCGCTTTCTGAGAAAACGACAATTGCTTTGCGCGGAAATGTCGGACCGCTACAGCCCGAATGTTTCACGATATAATCAATATTTTCACGTTGTCCCGCATCAATTCGTTCGCGGATGTGTTGGTAGGTATCCCGAACCTGAACCAACGGCAGGATTTTGATTTCATTTTTGACCCCTGGTCGAAAAACGACATCCACCGGACTGAAAGCACAAAGAAGCATAAGAATGTACAAGAAACACAAAAACCACTTGGGGCGAAGAAAATGCAGAAAATAGTTCAGAAGAAAGAAAACAAGAACAAGAATTGGAAAACGAATCATAAAATAATTATTGAACAGACCGCCGATGGCAATCCAAACGAAAAAGAACAGTCCCCAATCACCCCAGCTTAGGCGTTCGTATTCATTTACGAGAATCGGAAAACGAAACATAACATAATTCTTGATGCGAGTTACGTGATTTGGCGAAAATCCTTTTTCCAATGGAAAGAACTTTAGAATCTAGCGGAGGACAAGGGATTCGAACCCTCAACCGGTTTCCCGGCAACTGATTTCGAGTCAGCCCGCTCACCATTCGCATATCCTCCGAACTCATTTCAATGCGTTCACTTCAGAAAGTGAAAAGAGTTTTTTATTCTAGCGGCTTTCTCTCTTTTGGCAAGCCCCCAAAACAATCCTTAACGAGAAAGAGATTGCCTTCAACAAACAACATTCCAAACTCATTTTAGGAAACATGATTAAACCAAATAAAAAATATGACTTACAATGTTAAATCTCTATTGTTTTGAATTTTGTATTAATTATTTAGAGTTCTTTCCGAAATGCGGCGATGGAGAATCGGCTGGAAAGATAGAGTTCAACCGCAACCAACCAAGGACGACGCATCAAAATTGCCGCACAACGAACAAATTGCCGACGTTTTAGGTTTTCTAAAGCGTTTGTTCGCCAGAGGTTGGCGCGCCGCCGCAAACGAACACAACCACTCGACAACTCTTCATAACGTGCAAGCAATTTTTCACGAACAAATTGATCTGTTTTGTAAAGAAGTGAAGAATCTGCCGGATTTTCATCCATTTCGGTAAGATAATTTTCGATTTCACCAACAACCATTTCCAAATCACGGGCTTTGCGTTTTTCGTGTGGATTCATTGTTGACGCTAATGTTTTACTGATACTTCGCAGTCGATTGGCGGTTGCGGAGAGTGTATTACGAATTTCCTGCACGGCGTCGTCGTACCGACCACTCCAATTACATTCCGCAACCCGTTGTTGCAACGAATTCCAACGCAATTTCAACTGCGCTAACGGCGACCAATGTCGAAGTCGAAGCAAACGACGCGATAACACAATTCGCGGTAATTCCATAACTTCTTGATTGGCAATTACTTCTGTTTCCGGTTCTTTGCCGGGAACGTAATTTCGGGTCAGAAACCAAATTTCCTGAAACTCAAAAAATAATTTGATATACGAACCGCTGTCAAGCACAAAATCTTTAAGCCAACGCCAACCAAAACGGAAAATATTTTCGATTGGCATTCCGGGGCGACGATCTAGTCGGTCTTTCTGACGGAAAAAGCCGGTCATCATGGGATGAGTTCCCGAAAACACGCCGGAATAACGATACCAAATCAAATTCCAAAACATCAACCAATAATGTTCTTTCGGCAAACGCCGTAAAATATTGGTGCAATGTTCTTTGGTGTAAAATTCACTGTAAGCGAGTTGGGCGGCGGTTTTCCATTCGCCTGGTTTCATTTTCGGATGCGGAAAGGTTTCGTGAAACGAGTCATATTTATTCAGATCGGGATCAATTGGGTCGCCACGACGAACCATTTCAAAGTGATCAACCGAACCCGGCAACGGAGTCATCATAAAAAACGACGCCAAATCAACGCCAACATGGTCGCGAAGGAAAACAACATCGCGTCGTACTGATTCCAGTGTATCGTTTGGGAAACCGATAATGTACCCGACATGAACGATAATTCCCATTTTCTGCCAACAATGAACCATCTCGCGATATTGATCGACATGGTTCTGTGTTTTCCCTGCGGCGGCGATATTTTCGGGGTTGACGCTTTCCATTCCGATGAACACCATTCGACATCCGGCGCGTTTCGCTTTATCGACGAAATTGCGGATTTTACTGGCTTGCGTGTCGATTTGCATCATGAAGCTGACGGGTTTTCCTTCGTCAGCCATTTCGGTGAGTCCGTCGAAAATCGTTTCCCAATGCGAACTGCGAGCGAAATTATCATCGGTGAAAAAGAAATTTTTGACACCTTTTTCGTAATTACTGCGAACAGTGGCGAGGACTTTTTCGGAAGACCGGCAACGCATTTTACGTCCTTGAATATTGATGACGGTACAAAACGTGCAACCGTAAGGGCAACCGCGTGAAGAATCGATTGTTGCCCATCGTGCGCCGAAGTGGTCGATGTAACTTGGATCAGCTTGTGGTGGTGGAGATTGCGACAAATCGGGGGCTTTTGGAAATCGGTAAATGGGTTGCAATGTATTCTGAATAGCATCGTGAAACACATTTTCCATAACACCGGAAGTTTCGGCTTCTCCGGCAATCAGACTAACTCCATGGTCAATAAGGAGTTGTAATTCTGGTGAGGGTTCTTCAAACAACGCGAGAACACCTGTAACGTGAAATCCGCCGATGAGGACATTGACGCCGAGTTTCCGAAACCGAAGAGCAATATCTGAGGCACGAGGAAACTGATTGGACTGAACGCCGACAATTCCGACAACGACACGAGTTTCGGGATCATGATTTTGTGCCGCGAGTTTTTCAAACGGAATTCGTTGGACATTATCGTCGTAGGATTCCAATGAGATATTGATATTTGGAAATGGTTGTGTGTTGATGATGGAGTTGGTCAAACTTTTGAGAACCGCAAGCGAATTAGAAGGGACAACACCTTTAATCCAACGTTGAACATATCCATCATCATCATACCGTGAAGGAACAATATAAACGATCACCAATTTTTTAATCATGATTATTTTATCTCGTTAAAATCACAGAGAGAACATTTGTGAGAAAACATTTGTCAAACAAATCTGCGAAATTATACACGACGAACTCAATCCCGACAAGACCAATTTTAGTACCTATTTAATACCCGAAATTTCACGAAGAATACCGCTAAAACTGGAGTTTTGCAAACATTGTTGTTGGTGTTTGTCAACGTGAGGTGAAATTGGAGTGAACTGGTTGTTTTTGCACGGAATTAGGTGAGATGTCATTGTTTCAATAGTTTTTTTGAGTTTTTTTTTTCGTAATCAATTCCGAAAAAATTATTTTTCTACTTGACAGGAGTCGATATATCGTGTAATATTTTGAACATATTGATTTCTGTTTTTTAATTTTAACATTTGGAGACCATTTTTCTATTTGAAGAATAAATTGCCCGAATTTTTGTTCGGGTATTAACAATATCGAGTACGTCAACAATTTTGTGATCGCTTAGGCGAACAGTAATTTTCTACAGGCAACCGAATTTTCGGGTAGAAAATTATCGTGAAGTTGCAAAGTTACGTGGCTCCCGATAGGGGAGCGTCGCGTGTAACTTCACGGGTATAATTCGGCGTTACATTTTAAACATGTAATGCACCACTTTTGCCGGTGGGAATGTGCCTATATCACAAAGCGTGTCGCTCCTAATCTGCGAGCGATATTTCTGTTGCCGTTTCTCGGCGTTACGTTTTCCCACTTTTGCAACAAAGCAGATTATTTGTTATGTAATCTGCAAAACTTCAATTTCTCATTTTAAAGGAGAAAAACTATGAAAGTTCGTAGATTTACTGGTTTCACGTTGGTCGAATTACTTGTGGTTATTGCAATTATCGGCGTGTTAATTGCATTACTGTTACCCGCCGTCCAAGCCGCCAGAGAAGCTGCAAGGCGAATGCAGTGTACCAACAATCTCAAGCAACTAGGAATTGCCTTGCATGTTTACCACGATACTCACCAAGCGATGCCGCCGGGATGTCTTATTCCGGGAAACGAGTTGGTTAAAGATAGTAAACCTGTCAATGACCAACAACACAGTAGCCACCAATCATCAAGCGGTCCTTGGCACATGATTAGTTGGTCAGCGTTTCTTTTACCACAACTGGAAGCAACTTCAGTATATACATTGATTGATTTCAATCGTGGTGCATGGCTTCCGATCACTGTTGTCTATGACGGTGGTGCCACTCACACAGGACTTGGTGATCCTGTTAATGCCGATGCTTCTGTTTCTGCTCCGTCTGTTTTTCGTTGCCCTTCCGCATCCAATCCGACCGATTCATTGACAGGAACTTTTACACTTGATAATCCCAGTGCGAAAAATGCCATCAAAGATTACGGAGCCAGTGCTGCTGCAAATATTCTTGTGAATGAAGCGGCGCCCACCACCAGTAGTAGTTGGTGGACAGCGATGCTTCCAGACCGATCTATTCGTGATAGCGGAAATAATCGTGTCAATGGGCTTTTTCATCGGGCAAGCGGTTATAACTTTGCTGATGTTAGTGATGGAACCAGCAATACAATTGCCTTTCTGGAAGCACACGCTTATCGTCCTAAAATTAGGTCTGATGTCGTCAATCCGTTTTTCTGGAATCATCATCCGGGTTATGGATTAATCGTGACCGATGGCGGTAGTCAAGATACGAAAATGTATGTGATCAACAGGAATGCCGCAACAGACAATACTCGCGACGCCTATAGTACACATACCGGCGGTATTAACATTACACTGACAGACGGTTCCGTGCGGTTCCTTCCGCAAACAATTTCACATAATATTTATCGCCAATTGATTTCCCGATACGACGATAAAATGGTGTCGTTTTAATTTTTTAGTATGGGATTTTTAAGAAACAAAATTTTAAAAATCCCATGATTATCAAAACCAAATCAATAAATTTAAAAGGATTAAAATCAATATGAAAATTTATCATATTCTCGTGTTGTTACTTATTTGCCTCTGTTTGAGTGGATGCGGTAACAACCAACGGGTGTCAGGCAAAGTAACATTTTCCGACGATGGTTCACCATTGACGGTTGGTATGGTTTGTTTCGAAAACACCGAAAACGGAACATTCGGACGAGGTGAAATTAATCCTGACGGAACTTACACTATCGGTTTTGAAACAGACAAAAGCGGGATTCCGAAAGGTACGTACAAAGTTTTTATATCAAATGCTGTACAAGAAAAGGGATTCGATGAAAAAACCGGTAGATCGGTAGAAGAACAACTCATCGCACCTAAATATTCAAATTCCAGTATGTCCGGTTTAATTTTCACTGCCGACGGAAAAACAAAAACGTTTGATATTACTATTGAACGCGATTCCAGTAAAAGATAAACATTACAAGAAAATTAAAGCAACGATATTCCCAACACTTGAAAATTTTATTTTTATTGCAAAATAAAATTGGTTAAAACCGACTCAACGGGTAGGATGTTCAAACGGGGGATACATCTGTGTTTATTTTTTAACAATTGTTCTGTAATCTATTAGTGGAATTTTTATTTGAAACACCATAAAGACTTGACAAAATTTAACATTGGAACTTCGTGTTAAAAGTTAAAACGGTTGCTGAAGGTGATAACGCTCCTTATGCGGATTACATTGTGGCTCAAAATCTTGCAACAGAATCCTTGATTCGTGCGGTGGAATTGTTCATTCCGGTTGCGGCAAACTAAAAAGTGTGGTTTATTCTTGATTCTCGACTGCAAGGAAAAATGCAAGGAAATCGCCAAAATTGCTAAAAACCCCTTAGAAACAAGAGGACTACAATTTCTTCCTTGAGAAAAGGATTGTTTACCCTTGCGGTGATTTACTTTTGACGAACATTCTACTAAAATATTGCTGAATTTCTCAAAGTAACTTCTAAAAAACCGTTTTAACAATTATACAAGCAATATATAAGCAATCATAAAAGAAGTTACTTTAATCTTGTTGAGTTGTTTTTTAGACACACAAAACAAATAGAATATCAATACAATTTTTTTCTGCTTCATTATTTTGCCTTGTTCGTAATCTAAA
>JAIRTV010000393.1 GCA_031254675.1 Planctomycetaceae bacterium
CCGCACACGGCGTCGCGTTCGCCGTAATGTTCTGTTGCGTCCGTCCTCGCTAAATCGGAAACAATAAGTGTTGGAACCGGATGAAAACTGTGTGACGCCATTTTTGCCGGTGTGCTGTGATCGCCGGTTACAATTAGGCATGCCGGTTTCAAAGCGGAAATTCGCGGAACCACTTTGTCCAACTCTTCAATCATCTTGACTTTTTCGTCAAAATTCCCGTCTTCGCCGCGACTGTCGGTATATTTGAAATGAATGAAAAAGAAATCGTAATCATTCCATGCTTTTTCCAATGTATCAATTTCTTCGGTTAATGTTGCCGGTTTGCCGACAAGTTCCATTCCGGCAAAACTCGCCAGACCTTTGTACATCGGGTAAACAGCAATACATGCCGCTTTGAGACCGTAAATCTCTTGATAACTCGGCATGTGTGGTTTTTTGGCAAACCCGCGAAGTGTGAGACAATTGGCTTTGGGTTCGTCGGCGAGAATTTTTTTCGCCTGATTGAAAAATTCTTTTGCAATTTCGGCAGTTTTTTTACTGTTATCGTTATGCCAAACAGGATCAAGCGGTGGTACTCCGGTGCGTTGCGGGTCGGTATCGGCAACCGCATCGCCCAACTTTTCACCGCGAATCACAAGAACAAAACGATGTTCCTTAACCGGTTCCACAAACAGTTCAACACCGGGAATTTTAATCGCGCGAAGTTTCGCAACCACTTTCGCACTTTCATCACTGGGAATCCGTCCCGCGCGACGATCAGAAATATTTCCGGCGGTATCAATTGTACAAAAATTGCCGCGAATCGCCACATCGTTTTCGGTCATAGCGAAACCGATTCCGGCGGCTTCTAATGCGCCGCGACCAATAATATATTTGAGCGGATCATATCCGAACAATCCCAAATGTCCGGGACCGCTTCCCGGCGTAATTCCCGGTTTAATCGGAATAGAAAGCCCCTGAACGCCAATTTTTGCCAAAGCGTCAAGATTCGGCGTTTTAGCGGTTTCCAACTCGGTGAGTCCGCCCGGCTTCAATGGTAAACCACCAATACCGTCCGATACCAACAAAACGATTTTTCCTTCGCCCGACTCTCGCAAATTTACCATCAAATCGTGAATATCCATGATAACTCCCTTTGAATTTTGCAAGTGAATTTTATAAAAATGAATTTTGTCAACAAACATCGTCAACAAATACCGTGAACGCAATAATACACAAACACGGAAGTCAATATTATATCAGTTTTGGACGTAATCGGAAAGGGATAAGGGTAAATTGTGGTTGAAGAGAATGATTCAGTTAAATTTACAGTTGAATTTACAGTAAATTTCGGTTCATTCACCGTTTGAATTACAATGACAAAATATATTCGGAGAGATCGTCAATTTCTTCGTTTGTCAGTTGATCGAGACGTTGATCAATATTGACATGTTTTCCGTCGGTGATCAATTCGCGAATTGTTTTGTAACGTCCATCATGAAGATAAGGTGCGGTTCGCCAAACTTCGCGTAAGGTTGGCGTATCAAATAATGGGCTTGAATCAATAGACGATTGTGTTCCGACATCGTGTTTGCGTTGGTCTGTGAAAAGCGGCGCCGGATGACAACTCAAACAACCAGACCGACTGAATATTCGCCGCCCACGTTTTGCCGATTCGCTCAGCTCACCAGAAACAAGATGCGGACTCGGAACCGGTTTCAAACGACTCAGATAAACATCAACAGCTTGTGCGTCTTTTTCTGTTGCCGGTATCATCAATATCGTTTCAAAACCTTTGCGAACCGCTGTCTCCGCCCGATCACGAACTCCATGCGACATACTCGGCGGTGTTTGATGAGACAAAAAAAGACTTTTCGTGTTCTTGGGATTGTCCGCTCCGTCATTCAAAAGATCCCAATTTAATGTATCACTCCGCGCATCAGGATGACAAGTTACGCAACTTTGCCAACGTTCTTGACACAAAAATGCGTCATGGAAAAGCATTTCGCCGTAACGAATATCCGTCCAAACCGGTTCCGGTGCAAGACGCGCAATACTACGCTCAAACCGAATACCCGGCGCAACAACAAAAGACGATAAAGGAATAAATCGAAACAAATTTTCGTTTTCGAAATTATTTTGTGAGGGAGTTGCGGATTCGTTGGTGAAATTTAAGTTGCGTTTTCTCGGAATAACAAGATTGTCGTGGGGAAAAATTCCGGCAACAAAACCAGTTGGCTCCGAAAAATGCGGAACAATTTTTATAACAGCATCTTCAAAATATGATGTTGCGAAAATTCTGTTTTTTGACATCACCGCATACCGAACTCCCTTCAAACCAACAGGAATTCGCATCCGCATTGGAAGCAACCGATCAAATTGTTCCGATATTGTTGGCGGTTGTGTTTTGCGACCGGAATAATTGTCAAGCATTGTAACAAAATGAGCCATTGTGATGAGCAGAATATCGCTACTTCCGGCAGCAGCAAGAACCAAAAAACGATGATCATCCGAAATCGACAGTCCCCAAGGATTGGCAGAACCAATCGCGTAATCATCCAACCGATACGATGTTACAACCTGACGCCGAACAACATCGATCACAAAAAGAATATTTTCGTTCATCCAACCTCCCGTAACACTGGTGGGTTTCTGTTGAAAATGTCCAATTCCACCTGTTACGAAAACATAGTGTCCGTCGGGACTTAAAAGAATATCGCGGAGATTGATGGCGCCAATGTCAAGCCGAATTGTTTCGGTTTGTCCTGTTTTTGTATCTATAAAACGAAGACGCGATGAAATATCGAAATGAAGCGACGAATCTTCTGGAATATGTCCGGCAACAATCAGTGTTTGACCGTCTGGTGTGATCGTCAAGGCAATTGGTTCGCGTCCCGCTTCAAAATGGTTTGTAACTTTATTTTGCTCTATCACGGTAATCGTTCCATCAAAACGATTGGCAACATAGAAAACAGTTTTTCCGTTACGCTGAAATACCGTAACATCAGACGGAGAATGACCAACCGTCCTATCCGCAGTAATTTCAAATGATTTTGTATCGATAACAAGGAGATGTCCCTGCGAACCGCCGCCAACAACTGCAAGATGTTGTTTATCGGGAAACCATCTCATGCGTTCGGGAATGATCGGCAGAGTCAGAATTTCCGGCGGTGTTTCTTTTTCTGTGTCAATTTTTCGGATTTGCCGAGCGTCGCGTTCCAGAATATAAAGACAATTACCTGTTTCATCAACCACAATATCCAACAGTCCAAGATATTCGTCAGCATCAACCGTAAACGAAAAAAATAAAACGGAAACAATAATTATTCTGAAAAAAAAGAGTATGATTTTCATTTTATGTTTATGGTACAATTAAATACGAACAAAATAACCTATAGATTACACTGATTTCAGCGGATTATTTGAAGTGATTTTATCAATGATATAAACATAATCCAAAAAACAATCTGCGTCAATCGATGATATTCTTTTTTTGCTGATAGTTAAAATTTTCATTAATTTAGTATTTTTTTCGTGATATTTCAATATATTTGAAACAATAAAAAGATGAATACTCAAAAGATAGGAAATATTTTGCCGAAAGGTTTTCACCCACCTTTGTTTCGGCGGTGATGTTTTGCCGAAAGAAGGTGGGTGATGTTTCGCCGAAAGAAGGTGGAGTGATGTTTCGCCGAAACATC
>JAIRTV010000438.1 GCA_031254675.1 Planctomycetaceae bacterium
TGGTCCGCCCAATCAACCGGAATTTCTGAACGCCGTTTGTACCGTTTCTACGACGTTGCCGCCTCAGATATTGCTCGAAAAACTCCAGGAAATTGAAACGAAATTCGGAAGAGTTCGCATTGAACATTGGGGACCGCGAACATTAGATATTGATATTCTGCTTTACGGCAATCAAATCATTTCCACGCCCACACTTTCCATACCGCATCCTGAAATGTTGCGACGATATTTTGTGTTGGAGCCTGCACTGGAAATTGCTGCCGATACTGTTCATCCCGTAACAGGAAAGACATTGCGGGAACATCATCGTCTCATAAAACAATCTAATTAACGTTCGATAACGATGAAAATATATTTACGCACACTAATTTCGCTTGCATTTAATAAATCAAAATTTTTCTGAAACCACATAAAAATGCAAGAATTAAAAGCAACACGCCCGACAGGACTTGAACCTGTAACCTACGGATTAGAAATCCGTTGCTCTATCCAATTGAGCTACGAGCGCAACTCAGAATACAATTAAAAGGAAAAATGTCATTATTCAGTGGAATTTTTTTATTTGGCATGTTGTACAACACACACAAAGATTTATTCGTTACCACTCTGAACTTCTATTTTTGTCAATTTGGGGTGTTTAGGAAAATTTCACTGAATAATTACGAAAAAATACTTCTTGCTTCAAATTACATTTTTCAAATTGTTATCATTTGATTTGAGATTTACCTCAAGGGCAAACATGGGAGAACGGAAAATTTTATGCAGAAAATTCCGCTCCCAATTGTAATTTCAAAGTTTTCAGGAAGAAAACTGCCGTTCCTATTCATCTGTTCTTTTTATTTCCACAATTTTACACGAAAAGAATTGGGAATTCTTCATGCTACTAATCGTAAAGCCAAAATGCCAAAAGAAATAAAGAACATCCAAACGGCAGCCGTTGAAAGATGCGGACCCTTCCACCAATGTCGACGTCGCTTGCTCATAAGTTTCTCCATAAATGGTTGTTTTAAAAATTTAGGTTTGCGGAATACCAGTCTTTGTCTTCCACAAACTTTTCAACAAATTATAGTCATCACAACTAGATTTGGCAAGCCCCTAGCCACAATTTATTGCAAACTATTCCTCTGTGGAATATACGATCAGAAAATTGGTCAATAAGAAATTACCCAATAATAACATCGTTAACGTCTTAGCGTTTTTGAGTAAAATTAGGTTTTTGGAATATCCTTGCACTGTAAATTCAAAGTATTTCGTTCCCAAAAAACGTTGTTTGCATATCCTTGAATTGTTTTGTTTGTTTCGGCGATGTCTAGGCGTTTTTCTGCCCATAAACAATACTCTTCATTTTTTTCAATTCCGACAAATTGTCTGCCAAGTTTTTTAGCAACTACAGAAGTTGTCCCCGATCCCAAAAAAGGATCAAAAACAATTCCACCTTCAGGGCAACTCGCCAAAATTATTTTTGCAATAAGTTTCTCCGGTTTCTGTGTTGGGTGATCGGTGTTTTCCGGCATTGACCAATACGGAATAGAAATATCGTCCCAAAAATTACTCGGATGTGTTAAGCGAAAATTTCCGTTGTCTGTTTCATCCCAATCTTTTGGTTGTCCGTTTTCGCGGTACGGGGCAATTACTTTTCGTTTTTGTTTTACGGCATCCACGTTAAAATAATAATTGTTTCCAATGGTGCCGAACCAAATGTCTTCCATTGCGTTTTTCCAATTTTTTTTTGCGCCGCGTCCTTTTTCGCGTTGCCATGTAATTCTGTTGCGAATAATTGTATGCTCTTTCATAATCCGGTACAAACAAAACGTACTCTTCCAATCTCCACAAATATAAACCGAAGCATTCGGCTTTAATATCGTAACCAACTTCGGAAACCAACTTCTCAAATAATCCAAATAAATTTCATCATTTGTTTTGGCAAACCGAATCCCATTGAAATTTTTGTCCAAATTATAAGGCGGATCAATAATCAATAAATCAACAAACGCTGTCGGCAAATATTCAAGAACATGGATTATGTCGTCGCAAATTGTTTTATTTATGATTTGCTCCAATCTCAAATCTGATTGTGGATAAATTAATTGTTTTTTGTAATGTTTACGTTCTTTATCTGTGATTGTCAATGTTTTATTTCGTGGCGCACGATTAGTTGTTGTCATTATTTTGCGTAAGAAAACGAGTGCAACTATTATTAGTAACGGTCTATTTTAAAGACACGAAATTAACAATAAAAATTTTTGAGAATGTGAAATAAACGAATAGCGGTCAAGTACAAGAGTTTGTGAGACTTTTTTTTTTTTCTGATGAGTTTTATCATTTGGTGTCCCACGAACACTTCGACTTGACCGCTTCAATTTTACGCTGTTTTTCCGTCGGGTCAACAGAAAAACAAAGAGATTCTAAAACCGTTGATGTCGTTGTTTATTTCCCTGCCGGTCTTTTTATAGATGTTACGGCAACAGCAATTATTGTTTCGATGTGATTCGGAAATCCATTGTTGTTGCAGCGCAAAAAGGAAGTCTGAGACGGCTGCGCAATCCGTTCAGACCGTGAATAGAAATCAGCATTATAATTCGCTAAGTTTCCTACGTATAGAATTTCGAATCAAATTTCCTAACATTACGTTATTTAAAAATGTTCGCCTAAGATGAGCATGATGCCGTGAGAGGTGGTTCGTTTGCTTGTGTTGAGGTCGTAATCGAATGAGATAAAGCGTGAACGTGATTCATTGACGAACCAGTTCAAACCGAAACCGATATTCATATAATCTCTGCCCATATTAACGCCACGAATATTCATATTGG
>JAIRTV010000446.1 GCA_031254675.1 Planctomycetaceae bacterium
AAAAACTTATTACGGCAACGAAATTGGAATTTTTGAAAAAATACGGAACAGAACCGATTTGGATGGTTGTTGCGCCGGGTCGGGTCAATTTGATCGGCGAACACACCGATTACAATGACGGTTTTGTTTTTCCGATGGCAATTGAACGTTACACGATTATTGCGGCGGCTTCCGATAATACAGCCAATGCAACTGTTTACAGTGTTAATAAAGACGAGTCGGCAATCATGAAATTGGATGGTTCGGCAACGCCACCGCAAACGGTTGTTTGGTCGAGTTATGTTCAGGGCGTGATTCAAAACGCTATAACGGCAGGGTTTCATCCTCAAAGTTTTCGTGCCGTTATTAACTCGAATGTTCCACTTGGCGGCAGTTTGTCCAGCAGTGCCTCGTTGGAAATTGCAACAGCAACATTGCTTGAAGCGATTACCGGACAAAAATTTGATCCTGTACAAAAAGCGTTACTTTGTCAACAGGCGGAACATCTTTATGCGAAAATGCCTTGTGGTATTATGGATCAATTTATTTCGGTGATGGGGCGTGAAGGTTACGCCATGCTTCTTGACTGCCGTAGCCTTGTTCCTCAAATGGTTCCGCTTAACGATCCTGATATTGCCGTTTTGATTATTAACAGTAACGTCAAACACCAATTAACCGGCAGTGAATATCCTGATCGTCGCCGACAATGTGAAAGAGCCGCTCAATTACTGGGAGTTCCCATGCTTCGCGATGCAACGTTACAACAACTCGAAACGGCTCAAGCGGTGTTCCGTCAAGAACCGGACGGCAATCTCTGTTTCCGCCGTGCGCGTCATATTATTACGGAAAACAACCGAACTGTTGCGATGGCGGACGCCATGGTTCGCAACGATTGGAAAACATGCGGGAAATTAATGTACGAAAGTCATACCTCCATGCGGGATGATTTTGAAATTACTTGTGCGGAAATTGATATTTTGGTTGAAATGATGCCGTCGGTTGATGGTGTGATTGGTTCTCGCATGACCGGCGGCGGTTTTGGCGGTTGTACGGTATCGTTTGTGGAGTCGTCCAAATCAATGAATATTTCCAAAGTAGTCACGGAACGATACAAAACGAAAACCGGTATTGAACCAACTATTTTCGTAACACGTCCCGCACAGGGAACAATGATTTTAGAATAAAGAACAATTATTCAAGTGGAATGGTTTATGTTTTAGCGAAAGTTTTGGTAAAATGTTAAAAATTTTTGAAATTTAATTTAAGGAGAAAACTTATGGAATTTCCTGATAAAGTTGTTTTGATAACCGGCGCAACAGGAACAATTGGTCAAGGTCTTGCGCGGCGAATTGTTGAAGAAGGCGGTAACGTTTTTTTGACGGATCTTGATCAGTCGAAACTGGACGCGATTGTTGCGGAACTTGGAACACGTAGCCGATCGTTAGCCGCAGATTGTACTCAAGCGGTTCAGGTCAATGCGGTTGTCAATGCTTGCCGAAAAGAATTTGGAACAAATATTGACGTTTTGATTAATGTTGCCGGTGTTACGGGAAAGGGCGGTAAAATTGAAGAAATTTCCGAAGAAACGTGGGATTTTGTTTTTGCCGTTAATGTCAAGGGAACATTTTTGTTCATTAAAGAGGTCATGCCGATTATGAAATCGCAAGGGCATGGTTCTATCGTCAATTTTTCAAGTAAGTCCGGCAAAACCGGTTCGGCGTTGATGAGTGCGTATAGTTCTGCCAAAGGTGCCGTCATCACGTTGACGCAATCTCTTGCGTACGAAGTGGCGAAACAGAATATTCGTGTCAATTGTGTTTGTCCAGGAATTACCGATGCAACCGGTGTTTGGAACAATGTTTCTGCTGATTATGTGGATAACATGAAAATGTCACGTGAAGAGATTGTCAAAATTTTTACGGCAAAAGTTCCTATGGGGCGGCTTGCTGCAATTGACGATGTGGTTAATGTAACGTGTTTTCTGGCAAGCGACCGCGCCGCTTACATGACCGGACAAGCAATCAATATCACAGGCGGACGCGAAATGCATTAAAAAATTACGAATATTTTAGAGGAAAAAAAGTTTCGAATACGGTTGCGGTTCAGCAAAAATCGATACGATTTCCATGATATTCGTACCGAATTGTGAACATGTTGCTTACTTGCAAACTATTTTTTTTCTGTAATATAATTGCAGTTGGTTACGTTTTCCAACAACAATTTTCCAAACGGTTTTTAATAATTGTTTCAACAAATGATTTTAGGAGAATTCCATGAGAAATTTAATGACAGTGTTGGTATTGTTCCTTGTTTTGACAACCACTCGTGTTTTCGGGCAAGAAACATTTGCTCCGTTGATGACCGATCATACGGTTCTTTGTGTTCATCTTGATTTGCGAAAAATCGAACTCGATACGATAAAATCGCAAGTTGAAAAACTTGGTGAAGAGTTGTTGCGACAACTTCGCTTCGACGAAAAATCCTTCAACGCAACAACCCGTGAATTAAAAAACGAACTCGAAAAACTAAACCAACATATTCGTCCGCCGTATGAAACGGTTACGAAAGAACTCGGTATTCAGGAACTGGCAATTCTCGCCGATCTTGATTTGTTGGAAAGCGGTATTTCTTTTGTTTTGGCTGCGCCGTGGAAAAATAAAACCGACAAAGATTTAGAAACGTTACGTTTACTTTGTTTCGAAATTTTTTCTGACCGGATTTTTCCACTAAACAATCCGAAACAACTCTCGCAATGTGTTTTCCCTGTCGGTGACTTTTTGTTTTTTGTTTTGCCGATTTCCGATTACAATGAAATTTCTCGACTTGCTCTTATTGCGTGGTTGCAAGAGAGAACTCCGACAACGGAAACGAAACGAATTCAGCAAGGATTACAGGTTTTGGAGCAGCAAGATGAATTTAAAATTGTTGCGGCATTGCCGGAACAACTCAAAACAAGAGTCGCTTCTGCGATGCTATTTCAAAACGACGTACCGCAAGAAATGTTGAGACTCTTTGCGTTTGGCGTACAAAAAATCGAATGGGCTGCCGCATCGTTTCCGATCAACGCTTTATTTTCGGACGAAAAAATAAACGACGTTTTTTTGACGGTTAAGACCGCAAAACGAATCGATGCTGTTCAACTTCGTGGTTTGTTGGAAAACGCGATTGAATTTGGAATAAACGCCGCGAAATATACTACAGAGCAAAACGAAACGGATTTTCCATTACCGCCGCTTTTTTTCGAGTTTATGAAAGGCGTCATGCGGACATGGCTTCCTGACGTGGAAGACGATAAACTTATTTTCCGGTTGAAAGGCGAAGGAACTGTTGCT
>JAIRTV010000204.1 GCA_031254675.1 Planctomycetaceae bacterium
ACAGGGGCTAATCGGCTTTCGCCGATGTGATGTTTCGGCGAAACATCACCCACCTTTTTAGAAACATCACCTACCTTTGAGACAACCTCACTGTTTTAAATAGACTCAAAGAAAAGGAAGCAATAAATTCAGAACATTACCAAATTGTGTCCGTTTGGTAATGTTAAGTGAGAGAAAAATTCTATTACGTTGTTTCTTTCTTTGTTGCCATTTCCGCAAGCTCTTTAACAGCACAAAGATCAAGTTTACCGGTTCCAAGAAGCGGAATCGACTCAACAGAAAAAAAATCATGCGGCGACGGAATCCAAAGATTCGGTAAACCCGCTTTTTGCAACTGTTTACAGATTTCTTCCGGCGTTACCGAAATATCTCGGTACAACACAATAAGCCGTTCGCCTTTGCGTTCGTCGGGAATTGCCGATACAGCAAGACGTATTTCATTGTTCTCGATTTCCGTTTCGCTTGCGGAATCCGTCTTTGTTGCTACGGATTTTGTTGCCGCCGAACTGAGGATTTTTTCGATTTCCTCCTCAAGCAGAATATGCGGAACCATTTCACCGCCAACTTTTGAAATCCGACTCAATCGCCCCGTAATCCGAATAAAACCAGCCTCATCAATCGACGCAATATCACCGGTTGTGTACCAACCGTCCTTCAAAACTTTCTCGGTTTTTTCCTCGTCCTTGTAATATCCCGCCATCACACTCGGACCCTTAATCTGCAACATCCCAGGAACCCCATCGGGAATTGGTTTGCCCGTTTCCACGTCAACTGTTCGCGCTTGAAGATTGATCAACGGTTTGCCAATCGTTCCCTCCCGAAACCAATCCCGATAATCCGAACGACGCCCCTCCGGAACATTAACCGAAACAACCGGCGAAAGCTCCGTCGTCCCATAACCTTCGGCAGGACGACAACCAAATTTCGCCGCCCAAGCATCAACCAAATCCTCCGGCAACTTTTCCGCACCACAAATCACCGTGTTCACCGTTTCAAAATCCTCCTTCGGACAACGTTTTATGTAACCCCGAAGAAATGTCGGTGTCGTCGGAAAAGCACTACAACCATATCGCCGCGCCATCTCACCAACCTTTTTGTATTCCAACGGATTAAAATGATAAATCCCCTTAACCGTACTCATCGACGGAAGCCAAAATGTTGTCGTGTAACCATAAGCATGGAACAACGGCAACGAACCAAGGATCACATCGGTCGGCTTCAAATCCAAATGACGGAAAAAACCCCAAACATTTTCCGCAATACCACGATGTGTAATCATTGCCCCCTTGGGAGTTCCGGTGGAGCCGGAAGTGTAAATAATCGTCAAAATATCGTCAGGAGAAACACAATGCAAACCAAGAACTCGTTCAAAAAACGAAATCGGCGTAAAATAAGCATCAATAAAACTCGTCAACTTATCAATCCATGTTACCGTTTTGCCAACATCTTCCATGACAATCAATTCCGCATCAAGTTTCAGATCAGGAAAACGATCCAAAACACGCCGACTCGTAATCACATGTTTTATATCCGCATGACGAATACAATAATTAATCGTATCAAGACCAAACGTGTAATTCAAATTCACACTTGTTCGCCGATCCAACGCCAACCCAAGATTTGCCAACACACCGTAAACCGAGGTCGGCATTAACAGTCCAACATTTTTTTCGTTCGCACCAAGATTGCGGTGAAAAAGACGACGGAACACAAGCGCCGTAAGCAAGACTCGCCCTCCTGTCATCTCCATTCCGGTTGAATCGGCAAATTTGAGTTCCTTCTTTCCTGCTCGACAAACACGAAGCATTTGCCGAATCGGAATAAGCAGTTCGGGAAAAGAGGATCGAAACATCGTCATAGGACAGATCGTTATAACAAATAATAGGGTTTCAATAAATGCCGACTATTTTCTCTCAAAAACTTCCCGCACGGAAATATTGTTTTTCTCAGCAAGATGTTTAACAGATTCAAATTCGGGAGTAATCTTCTCATTACCGTTCGGCAAAACAACTCGTTTCGCTTCAACTTTCCCCCACAACGTCTCCATTTGGCAGGATTCCCGATGCAACACCGTCCGCTCCACCGGAAAACGTCGAATACCAATCGTAGTGGTCTCTGTAAAAAGAATCGACTCAACTATTTCAATCTGATCGCGACGACACAAAACAGAAAGTGTTATACCGGGGCGTTGCTTTTTCATCTGAATCGGTGCAACCCAAACATCCAACGGCGAAATATTCCAAAGTCGATCAATACAATGTCCAATCAATTCACCGCTTGCGTCGTCGAGATTGGTTTCAACAATCCACGCCGTTTCCGTAACCGGAAGCGTTTTTTGTTGGCGGTTAGAATGATGAAGCGGTGTATCATGTTGATGTGGTATGTTCTGTTCGCGACAAGATACATTTTCCAATAAATCTTCATATTGATGTTCCGGCGCAGAATGCGAACGAACCGCCACGGAAGGAGTAGGAACTGTTTCCGACTCCAATTGACCAACCAAAATCCGAAGAATATTCGCCTGTTGCTCCAAATCACGCCCACCAGCACCAATTCCAACCGACTGAATCGTCATGGCAGGAAGCGAACAAAAATGTTTGGCAAAATATTTAAGCAACACCGCACCGGTCGGTGTTGTCAACTCGAAAGGAATATCAGAAACTGCAATAGGGATTTCTCGTAGCAATTCCGCTGTTGCCGGCGCGGGAACAGAACAAGTTCCGTGCGCAATTCTAATTGTCCCGCAACCCGTCGGAACCGGCGAAGCGTAAATCCCATCAACATGAAGATAATCAAGCCCCACAACCGCTCCAACAATATCCGCAATCGAATCCGCCGCCCCAACTTCATGAAAATGAATCTTTTCCACATCAACACCATGAACTTTGGCTTCGGCTTCGGCAATCATCCGGAAAATACAAGACGCTTGCTCTTTAGTAACATCAGACAATTGACTTCGTTCGATCATTGCCAAAATGTCCGAAAGATGTCGATGTACATGTTCCGGCGGAGTGTGAACCTTCGCAAGAGTTGCCCGAAATTCCTTGCGGCGAACCAATTCCGCTTCGATCCGAACATTGTCAAGAACAGATCGAACCGCCTCGTTCAATAAAACCACCGGAACACCCAAATCAATGAGCGCCCCCAATGTCATATCACCACTAATGCCAGAAAAACAATCAAAATAAGCAATTCGCATCGGTAAAAATTTAACACTAATAATCGTTGATGGATAAACAAAATACTAAAAAATAAAAATTAACGTTGAATCTCTCAAGCCGCCCAAATAATTACAAAAACTTCCACACGGCTAAAACTATCGCAGAATTTCGGCAAATTCCTTCAAAGTTCGGCAAGTCGCCGCATCAATAACCAATGACTCCAAAGCAATTGGATCATTCATTTGTTGAATTGTCGTCTCAATTTTAGTGGGAACTTTGGTAAAGCGTTTACGCAAAACGGACAAAACAGCATTGCGTCCAAATTTCGCTTCCCCTTTTGCCTCGCCTCTCGCTTCGCCTCTTGCTTCGCCTTTTGCTTCTAGTTTTTCTAAAAATGTTAGGGACATTTCGGTACTCCTTTCATTGTAAACAGGTTTAATAACTTCGTCGATTGATTCCGGTGTCAATTCTTTTTTCTTGGATTTAATAGCTTTGTCCATGTATTGCAAAATCCGTTGAATCCAATAACGAGTTGTTTCGTCATCACGAATTTTTGCCAAGGGTTGCAGAATTTGTTTGCGAACATCGTAAAGCGTGCCATCGGTAGCGCGTTTGAGCAATTCGAGAATCACTCGCAATAGCGGTGCCGTACCCAACTCCTCAATACTCAACGCCGGTAAATCAACCAACAGATAATCGAATTTCGGAATAAATCGTTTCGTGCCAAAAACTTTCGCAACATATTTTTCAAGGGTCGGTTTGTCAATCACGGGTTTTGAACCGTTGTGAAGAACAATCAACAACGGTGCCGGCAACATAAAATGACTACTTTCCGGATTTTTCGCTTCGGAAAAAAACTTGTTCCAGAATCCAACGAGATATTTGAGTAATTGAAATGGCCAAGAACGTTTCCGTACGCTTTTGTGTTCAAAAATAAACACAACACCGGTCATACCTTTGCCGCGTTTGAGGGGAATCCAAAAGATTAAATCGGCAATACGTTCTAAACCTTCGTGACCAAAGAATTTGGTCGTTTCCAATTTAATATGTTTTAAGTCAAGTTGTTTTAATAATTTAAGTCCGTCGCGTGTTTTGCCAAGGTAAAGTGTTAGAAATTCGGCAACAAGATCAAGATGAGCAAACACCGCACGGACAAACTCATCGTGAATATTGACCGAGGACATTTGTTTTGAACGATTGATGGATTGGGAAGCAGACGAAGAATAAGATGAATTTTTCATTTTACGTTTTGTTGTATGCGATAATATTCCAAGATTGAATCACTTCCCTAACAGTGTCCATGACTTGCGACTTTATTGATACGTCGAATTTTCGGAATTATGAAGATTCATGACCGATAAAGCCAAATCTTTTGTAACGACTAATCAGCCTTGATCGGATTTGGTCAATTTTATTCCGAAAAGGCGGGTGGTTCAAATTTTGTGCCGGTGGGTTCATATTTTTCTGTTTCTTCTTCGTCGTTCGTTGAATGGGTTGTTTTATTTGTGGTTGATGTTTTGGAGTGGTTGCGTCCATTGGTTACGTTTTTTGACAAATCATTCAATTCATTTAGACCTTTCCGCAATTCCATCAACCCCAGACCGATTTGGCGTGCAACCTCAGGGAGATTCTTACCAAAAAATAAGACCCCTAAAACCAAAACGACGACAATTTGAAACGGTGTTGGTGTTAGAAACAGATGACAATCCATTTCAAACCTCCGTTGTATCGCTAGGTTTTGTTTTTGCTTTTTCGTCAGCGGTTCGCACAGCTTCGTCTAATTCGTCCTCAATACCGGCGACTCCTTTCTTGAATTCCACAACGCTTCTGCCAAGTGAACGCATAACACTTGGAAGACGGTTACCAAAAAGCAAAAAAGCCACTGCTGCCAAAATAATATAGGCAAGCGGACCACTATATCCTAAAAAACCAAAAAACATTTTTTCATCTCCTTTACCGAATCGCGGTTATTAGATTTTCACATTTTTGTGGCATCCTATTGCCAAACAATTTTGTCCCTAAACAAACACTTTGCTATTTTATCATTTCTTAGTTGCCTGTCAAATGGTGAACGCTACGAACTTGCACTTAACACTTAAGTTTTGCCAGCCGACTGAACATTTTGCCAAAATACAACTTTTCAAAATAGACCGTTATAAAAGAAGCAGGAGCACAAACGTTGCTTCAACCGTAAGTTTTAACAACGTTTACACTCCAGTTCTTACGTTTTAATTTTACATTCTATTCATAATAGGGTTCGCGTGTTCGTTCTGGTTTTTGGTTGGTATCGGGAATTTCACGAACCCAGATATTGCGGAACTTTGTTTTATTGCCGTGATCTTGAAGCCGAATTGGTCTTGTTGATTCGTGTGCTTCATAAGCAGGCGGTAAATGGAAAAATGTTGTTCCTTCAATTTCATGATGATTGATAATCAAAACACCATTCTGAAATACCGTAACATAACCAGGACGGACAACTTCAACGACTTTATTGTTTTCGATTTTTAATTCGGGGCGGTTGAACACAATATCGTAATATTGCCATTCACCCGGTTTACGACAGACATTGACCAACGGAGGACGTTGTTTGTAAATGGAACCGCATTGACCGTCGAAATAGGTTTCATTTTCGTACGAATCGAGAATTTGTACTTCGTAATTACCGAAAAACACACCGCTATTCCCGCGTCCTTGACCTTTACCGGAAACTTCCGATGGTGTCGCAAATTCAATGTGGAGTTGGACGCTACCGAATTTTTGTTTCGTCTGAATTTCACCCGAACCGGGTTTGACCGTCAATTCTCCGTTTTCCACAATCCACGAATTTTTGTTCCATGCCGACAAATCTTTGCCGTCGAACAAAATAATCGCATCAGATGGCGGATCACTTGGTTTTTCACCTGGTGAGACCAGCGGCGGCTTCGTCCACGCAATTCCGCTTTTCCAATCCTGTCCCGCAGCAAATACAGTAGCAGAAAACTCTGTCGCCGCCGCAAAAATAACCAACACAACAATTAAAGTAACTTTTTTCTTCATTGAAAGTTCTCCAAAAAAAGGATTAAAATGTAATGATACTCATCAATATTTGTGAAAAGTATAACAGAACACGACAGACAAAACCATACGGTCATTTCGTTCTCATTCTATTTTACTATTTTGGCATGTGACAATTTTTATATTTTTTTCCGCTTCCACAAGGGCAAGGGTCATTTCTTCCTATTTGTGGGCTACGATTTCGAATGGGTTCTATTTTTTTGTCAGAAGTCATAATATTGTCGGCGGTTTGTGTTTGTTCTTTTTCGAAGTCGCTGAGGGTGGCGTTGGGTTGAACTTCGGCGTGTTGTTCTTCGGTTTCCTGCCATGTCGAACTGGCAAAATCGAGATCGAGTTGTTCCATGCGGAAAATTAAATCCGTTACGCGAGAATATACCGTATTCCACATTTCCGCGAAAATTTGCATTCCTTCACGTTTGAACACAACTTTGGGGTCTTCCTGAGCGTAACCGCGAAGCCCAATTCCCGAACGTAAATGATCCATTACCAATAAATGATCTTTCCAAATCACATCCAACATTTGAAGAACAAGCGAACGTTCCATTTGTCGCATTTCGTGATTGTAACGGTATTCTACAAGCGAACAAAGTCGATCTTCCAGTTCGTAAATATCCCATTCCAGTATTTTTTGTGATGTTAAATCCGGTGCAAATTCTTTGTTGATCCATTCGCAGAATTTTTCTAATTCTTCGTTATGTTCGATTTTTTTTGGTGGTTGGTTCAATGAATGTTCGGTACGAGCAACTGATTTTGAGGTTGCGTATTTTCCGGTGTATTTGGTTGCTGTTTTGTTGACGCTCCGCATTGCGAATTTTGAACCGGCACTAACTTTACCGGCGTCAGAATTGGCATTGGCGTTGGCGATACTTTGCCGAATTTCGTCCGGATTCAACCCGTTATGAATCATTAACTCATCCAAACGGCGACGGAGTTCTTGATACACGACGGTGGCACGTTCCGACATGATTCGACTTTGTGCAAACATGACTTCCTCAATTTCTTTCCGTTGCATATTTTTGAGGTCATCAAGCGACAACTCTGTTCCAAATCGGCTTTGCGCCCAATCGATAAGTCCTTTCCGATCATAACGCCGACCTCCGAGTGGATCTTGAATTGTAAAATGACTAAGACTACATCTTACCGGATATTGAATTTCTTGTTCGCGATATTTTTCATGTGTTAATTTTCGTACTTTTTCATGAAATTTGTCGGTTTCCAGTTGTTTAACTTCTTCGAAATTGAGTTCGATGTCGAATTTTTGTTTAACCCAAGCGATGGCGGTTTTCAATCCGTAATCACGGCTTAACAGTTCGCGTCCGTCGGAAAGATCAACATGGTCAATAAATTTACGTGCTTTTTCGATCAACACTTCGGCAAGTTCTTCGCGTGGAATTTTTTTGAGATCGCGATCGGTATAACTTGTTCGCCAGATTGAGTTTGACCAGCGAGCTAATGCTTGCCAGTTCCATTCGGTTTCTTCGGCGTCTGCTGGTAGATTTTCTTCAATCTGGTCTAACACCAACGATTCAGCCATACGTCGCGCGTGATCCAATGCGAATTCTTCCGCTTGACTGTAATCCATTCCGCGAAAATCTCGTGTTTCAAATTCCATATTGAGCCGAATTCCCACCCATGCGGCAAACGATTCGGCTTCGTAATCTTTTGCGAGAAATTCGCCGAGATGCCGATTAACTTGTTCGTCAATCATTTCGAAAATCAATTCTTTGCAATTGGCTCCGTCGAGAATTCGTTGACGATAACCGTAAACTGATTTTCGCTGAAAATCCATTACTTCGTCGTATTCGAGCAGATGTTTTCGAATATCGAAATTTTGTTCTTCGACTTTTTTCTGTGCTCCTTCGATGCGGCGGCTGACCAATCGTGATTCGATGACTTGTCCTTCTTCCATGCCGAGCATGGTCATGATGCGTTTCACGGCTTCGCCGGCAAAAATTCGTAACAAATCGTCTTCCAGTGAGAGAAAGAACCGGCTGCTCCCTGGATCGCCTTGCCGTCCAGTTCGACCGCGAAGTTGCAAATCGATACGGCGGGCTTCGTGTCGTTCCGTACCGATAATATGTAATCCGCCCATTTGTCGTACACTTTCGCCTTCTGTTTTCATTTGTTCTCGTTGTTCGATTTCGTTGACGAGATTTGTCCAAATATCGCGTGGAACTTCCAATCGAGTTGGATATTCTTCTTGCAAGATGCTCCATGCCATTGCTTCGGGATTGCCGCCGAGAATGATATCTGTTCCACGTCCTGCCATGTTGGTTGCAATTGTAACGGCGCCTTTTCGACCTGCTTGTGCAACAATTTCTGCTTCGCGTTGATGATGTTTGGCGTTGAGGACTTGATGTTTAATTCCTTTTCGGTCTAACATTTTGGAGATTAATTCGCTTTTTTCGATGGATACCGTTCCGACAAGAATGGGGCGACCTTTGTGAGCAATTGTTTTAATACTGTTCTTTTCGAACCATTCGGGATTTTTTGTTCCTTTTGGTATTAATTCGATTCGATCATCTTCTTCGCGTGTTATTGTTCCCCAAACTTCGCGATTACCGCTAAATTCGATGATATCCCATTTATTGAGGCGTTCAATTTCTTCGACGATGGCGTTATATTTTTCGCGTACGGATTTATAGATTGCGTCGGGAAAATTCACGCGGCGTAATGGTTTATTGGTTGGTACGGCGATAACATCGAGTTTATAAATTTTCCAGAATTCGGAAGCTTCGGTCATTCCGGTTCCGGTCATTCCGGAGATTTTATCGTACAGTTTGAAGAAATTTTGCAAGGTGATTGTTGCTAGCGTTTGATTTTCTTCTTTGACGCGAACTTTTTCTTTTGCTTCGACGGCTTGGTGCAGACCGTCGCTCCAATTCCGTCCTGGCATGGCGCGTCCGGTAAATTCGTCAACGATAACGATTTCGTCGTCGTTGATCATGTAATTGACATCGAGTTTGTACAGGTGATGTGCTTTGAGGGCGTTATCGATTAGGTGGGGCCATTCCATATTTCCGGCGGTGTAAAATGATTCAACGCCGACTAATTTTTCGGCGCGTCGTACACCGACATCGGTGAGATGGGCGGTATGTTCTTTTTCTTTGATTTCGAAGTCAACATTTTTAACGAGTTGCAGGGCGATGTGATTGGCGACGCTGTAACGTGAAATATCGCTATGGGCGGGACCGGCGATAATTAATGGAGTTCGTGCTTCGTCGATGAGGATATTATCGACTTCGTCGATGATGGCGAAGTTGAGTTTACCTTGAACTTGTTGATATTGTGGTGGATATTGGGAATCGCCTTTGGCGGCGAATTTCATATTATCGCGGAGATAATCGAAGCCGAATTCATTATTTGTTCCGTAGGTGATATCGCATTGATAAGCTTTTTGTCGGTCGAGAGCCGGCATATTATTTTGAATGGTTCCGACAGTGATTCCGAGTGAGAGATACAGAGGACCCATCCATTCCATATCGCGGCGGGCGAGATAGTCATTAACCGTAACGACATGAACACCTTTACGTTCGAGAGCGTTGAGATAAGCGGGCAAGGTGGCGACGAGTGTTTTCCCTTCGCCGGTCATCATTTCGGCGATTGCGCCGCTATGCAATACCATTCCGCCGATGAGTTGAACATCGTAATGCCGAAGTCCGAGTACGCGGCGTCCGGCTTCGCGGCAAACGGCAAACGCTTCGATGAGTAAATCGTCTAGTGTTTCGCCGTTGGCGAGACGTTGGCGAAATTCGGTGGTTTTTGCTGTTAATTCGCTGTCGGAGAGTTTTTGCAATTCGGGTTCGAGTGCGGTGATTGCTTCTACTTTTGGTTGAAGTCGTTTGATGTACCGAGCATTGGACGAACCAAACAGTGCGGTAATTTTTGATTCAATTCCGCGTGTCAACCCATTAAAAAAGTCGCCAACTGTTTCAAAAGCGCGTTCGTAAAATTCCATGTAATTTGGGATTGATGGTTTAGAGTATGAGGTTTGGAGTTTGAGGTTTGTGATTTATGGATTGATAGTTCCTTGTTGTCAACACTTCGCTTGCGTTACGAATCCCAAATCTCAAACCACAAAGATTTGTATTGGTTTCC
>JAIRTV010000572.1 GCA_031254675.1 Planctomycetaceae bacterium
CCGAACAGAACCAATATGAGAATCAAGTCCAACAATTTCAGGAAGCGTAAGCATCAAAGAAAGAAAGTAAAACGTAAAGAAAATAATAATCGATCAAACGGAATTCTCTTCAAAAAGGAGTTCTTTATTGGAACACGGAAAATATAGAATACATGGAATTTTTTATCCTGATTCTTTTTTTCATGTGTTCTTTGTCTTCTGTGTTTTCCGTTGTTCAAGTTGTTCTGGATAAAAGATCACGTTGATCATTTTATCAATCAAAGCCGAAATTTCAAGTGTGAAAAATTGTGGGAGGTGTGGTTTGTGTTTCGTGTTGCGAGCGAATGAGTTGTTGTGGACGTGGCGTTGCAAAATTTAACGCAACAGATTTTCTTTTTCCCGGACTTGAAAACAGGCAAAATTGCCCCAAACTAACACGATGACAAATGATAATCATCTTTTGTCTTTGCCCTATCTTTCGGAAGTGATTCAATTTTTGTAAATGGTTCATATTTTACAATTGACGCAATATGATTCTATTTGGAGGATTCTTGACAAGATTTTGCGAAAATATCAAAAAAGTTTCCCTTTTGAAGTCGTTATAATCCGATTACGATTCAGGAGAAGCGTTTAACGCTTGGTTCTGAATTACTGTCGAATAGTTCATTTTAACGATTTTAACGGATCACCAAAATATGATAACGGGGCAAATTGTCGAACATGTTCTCTCCGCTTATCCAAAAGATTTTCGGTCGGAAGGTTTATTTCCTCTTGATCCGTCGTTGTCTCTTGGTCGGTGTCAACATTGGCGTGTTGAATCTTTGAAGGAGACATTTTGTTTGCGGCGGTGGCCTCAAGGAAAACCGCCTCGCAATCATTTACAATTTATTCAAGCCGTATTGTGGACTGCCGCGTATGAAGGAATTGAGTTTGTTCCGCTTCCTTTAGAAACCAAAAAACACAAGGGTTTTGTCGAATTCGACGGTTCTTACTGGGAATTGCTTCCTTGGTTCGACAATCTTGAAGCGGAAACCGAAACAGAATATTTTGAGCAAAAGCAATTTCGAGTTGTTGCGGCGATGATGTCGTTGGCTCAATTTCATCTTGTTGTTTCGGGTTTTCCTTTACCTGATCCGCCGGTATCTACGTCGTTGCAAATCAAATCGCAATTAACTCGTTGGAAAGATTGGATTGCGACACGTTTGACTATTCTTAATCAGGTCTTGTTGTCGAGTCGTTCCAATCCTTCAACACTTGAAGAGGCGCGGTTGGCGAAGTTGGGTTTGACATTTTTGAGTTTGATTCTTCCGTTGAGTGATCGTTGCCAATCCCTTTTGACGCATGCGGCTTGGCTTACGGTTCCGGTTCAGCCGGTTATTGGGAATGCTTTATGGCGTCATTTGCGTTTTGATCGCAATGGTGTTTGTGGAATGATTGATTTTAAGGAAGTGACGGTGGACAATGTTTCGTTGGATATTGCGTCGCTTCTTGGTTCGGCGGCGGTGTCGGATCGTTCATTGTGGACGCTTGGATTGAATGCTTATCAAAATATTCGTCCTCTTTCTGACGACGAACTTTTTATGGTTCAGATTTTTGAGCAAACGCTTGTTCTTTTGGAGGGGCTTCAATATTTGGCGTCGCTTTTTCTTGAAGAGCGATCCTGGACAACTCTTCAGCAACAAGAAATAATTCGGCGATTGGAATTTTGTATTCTCCGTCTGGAACAGAGATCGGAGCAACAAAAAAATAATAGAATTATCGCCTAACGACAAGCAATACGTTATGATGTTCGTGAAATTTCCGTTAACAGTTTTTTCCTCCTCTTCCGGAAATCCAAATAGCTGACCGATTTTTTTGTGTTGACATTGTTGTTTTTGTCGAACAACGGGGAGAAGTTTTTACGGATGAAGCGCATACTGTTGATTGTAGAAACTTCACGCTCTTATGGGCGCGATATTATGGCGGGGATTTCGCGGTTTGCATTGGAGCATGGTGATTGGTCGATTTATTTTGATGATCGTGGGTTACTGGAAGAGCCGGCGGATTGGCTCCGTCGTTGGGCGGGCAACGGCATCATTTCGCGAACCGCTATTCCATCGTTACAACAGATTCTTGCCAAAAAACGTTGTCCGCGTGTTGAATTGCATGGCGACGCCTGCACACATCCTTCCGAAGTTCGTGTTTGCGATCAAACACTTGCCGAAATGGCTGCCAATTATTTTATCGAGCGCGGGTTTCAACATTTTGGTTTTTACTCTTGCAACACGACTTGGTGGGTTCATGCTCGATCTTGTGCTTATGAACAAACGATTGTTCGGCGTGGTTTTTCTTGCAATATATATTCGGATTATTTGGATTTGCCGTTGGTGTTGCATCCGGTGTGGGAGAACCGGTTCGAAAAACCGCTCCGCAAATGGTTGGCGTTACTTCCGAAGCCGGTTGGTATTTGGGTGGTGACGGATCACCAAGCGGTTCGTGTTTTGGAGGGTTGCCGTGATCTTCGGTTGCGGGTTCCGGAAGACGTTGCTATTCTTGGCACGTCGAACGACACGTTGCTTTGCAATTTGACATCGCCGCCTCTTTCGAGTATTGATGTTAATGGTATTACGGTGGGATACGAAGCGGCGCGGTTGTTGCAGCGAAAAATGGACGGAGTTGAGCCGGCGAAGGTGTTGGCGCAACCGATTGAGGTGTTGCCGTTCCAGGTGGTGACGCGGCAATCTACGGACGTTATTGCTATTCCCGAACCTGATGTTGCTGCGGCATTGGCGTTGATTCGCGAACAGGCGTGCAAAAGAATCAATGTCGCTAAAATAGTTGACGAATTGGGAATATCTCGGCGGTCATTGGAGCGTTATTTTATGAAGTATTTGAATCGGTCGCCGCATGATGAAATTTTGCGAATTCGGATTAACCAGGCGAAGATTTTGCTTTGTGCGACGACGTTATCGATAGCGGCGATTGCGCGTCGAACTGGATTTGCGAGTCGCGATTATTTTATTTCGGTTTTCCATCGTCAGGCTGGTGTGACGCCTCAACTTTATCGTAATACGACATTATCGTCGGCGGTTGTTCCGGCTCAAACTTTTTGTGCGGCGACTTCGACGAGTTCGGGCGAACCGTTTTCGCCGAGATAGCGCCAGGGGCGAATCGAACCGAGTTCCCAAGCGTTTTCAAAATTGAGCCAACCATTTTGTACGAGTGATTCGATTATTTTTCGGAGTGACATGGCGGAGCCAGCCATGAGTTTTTCGTTTTCTGCCATAACAAGTTTGGCGTCGGCGGTTAAGATGACATCGCCGCCGATTAATGATTGATAGCGTCCGGGTTTCATTCCGGCGAACATGGTGCTGTCGCTAACCAAAAAAGCTTTTTCGTGTTTGATGTTGAGGATTGTCTGAAAGATGTCGCGGGAAAGATGGAAGCCGTCGCCGATAAGAGAGACCCAGAGCCGATTTTCGGCGAGTTGTGCCCAAATGGGGTTGGGGTGGCGTGGTAGTTGTTCGGGAATTCCATTGCCAAGATGGGTGGAAAGCGATGCTCCGGCGTTTGTTGCGAGTGTGATTTCTTCTTGAGTTGCCATTGTGTGACCAATCGCAACACGAATCCCGATATCGCAAAGTTCTTTAACAAATGTTGTGGTATTGTTCCATTCTGGTGCGAGAGTCAACAGCTTAATTTTGTTTGGAAAAGAATGTTGAAGGCGTCGAATCCAGTTGATATTGGGGGCGCAAATCCATTGGGGGTTGTGTGCGCCGCGTGCTCCGGGAGCGGGCGAAATGAATGGACCTTCCAAATGGAAACCGAGAATTGTTGCTCCGGCGGCGTGGTGTGCGGCGAGAATTGTTTGGATTAACGATTCGATCATGTCGAAATCGTTGGTGACCAAAGTCGGAAGAAACGCAACAACTCCTTCGGCATAAAGTAACCGACAAACTTCTTCAACTTCTTCTGTTTGAAGAGTTGGGCTGTTGAAATCGATTCCAGCGAAACCGTTAACTTGAAGATCGACCAAACCGGAAATTTTCATTGATAGTATCGCGGCAATAATCTAATTCTGCACTGGGACAAAGAAAAATAAAACGAATAATTCATCATTGTTCAAAGGAACATGGCAATCCGCCAATAATTCCGTCTGAGTTGGGCAACATGTTGATTTATCGTCAAAACCAAACGCAATCCGTATGTTTTACCCTATAATTCGCCGTGATCCACAACAAACAAGGGTTGAGCCGGCTATCGCCGACGCGGCAATCGCCTAATCAATAAGGTTAGCCGCCCATTCTAAAAACTTCTCATCGGCAAATGGAATATAGTCCGGCATGGCAGTTTTCTTTTCTGTTAAGTCTGGTTGTTTGGGAGTGTTAGGTTGATTCCTTAATACGGAATTTCTTTTGAATAGCGTCAACGTTCCGTTCCCTTTGTAGTTAATAGTTATGAGTGAATAGTGAATAGTTGAGATGCCGCAAGCGGAATTATTACTATCTTGGCAATAATTCCGCTTGCGAACTATTCACTATTCACTACTAACTATTCACTAAAA
>JAIRTV010000256.1 GCA_031254675.1 Planctomycetaceae bacterium
ACTTTTGGGTTTGCAAACGTAACCAAGAGACACACTCATATACTGCTTTCCTTTTAAAAATCATCTTTTCGTTTAATGGCAATTGTGGAAAAATTGAGAAATTTCCACTGATATATTACCAAAATACTTATTTCTGTTTTTTAGGAAGTTTCCGCATCTAAATATAAATTTTAGTGATTAATTTAAAGCTATAATGTTACATAAAAAATATCGTTTGGTGTCGTAAAAGGATTTTTGTTTCTTGCATGCCTATTTTTAGTAGCGAGAAATGAAAAGGTTCTATTTGCTGATACAGATTTATCTGTTACTCAATTTATCGAGGAAGCTAGTATCGCATGGAACAATCTTGCGGATGCCTATTATGAGGGATTAAGTATGAAAATGATTTTTACGACTAAAGAGTCAACGCTTAAAGCTGATGTATGTTTGTTGGGTAAAAATGAATTGGGACTGGTATATCCAACAAAAGATAGGAGGGGTATGTTTGAACTGGATGTGATTAATCCTCAATATGCTTTCAAATTGGATAAAAACGCGGAAGAGACTCCTTGGAATTTAGTAAATATGTGGGATAATCCGAATATGGCAAAAGAAAGTACACAATTTAATCATGGTCTTTTACAACCAACCGCTTATATTTTTGAACCAATAATGATTGAATCCTCATGGCTCAAGGATTTAATGAAGTCCAAAGAGATTGAAGTGATTTCCCTAAAAGAACAACATTTAGGAGATGAAATTTATGTCGAAATGCAATTTCGGTGTCAACAATATAATGTAGATAAATATGTAAAATTATTGGACGGTACAATTCTTTTCAACAAAAAGTATTATTTTGTAATCAAAGAATACAACGTTCAAACGGAATTTGTAGCAGAGGGAATGTTATTAAAGAATGGTGAAAAAAACTCAGGTAGTATTGTTTCAAAAGTAGAGAAGAAACTAGAATATCAGGAGACGAATGGTATTCCTTACCTTAAAACGAGTCGAACAACACATAACGTGATAAAATCAACATTAAAAGTGGACATGTTTCATCTTCTGGACAATAATTTTATGAATATTGATTATGAAATCATTAATTCAAATAAAGTTAACAACGAACTTTTTCGCTTAACACACTATGGTTTTTCCGAGCCAAGTAATCCGGTGCGAAGGACTAATGTTGTCCGTATAGTTCTAATAGTTACAGGTGTTTTGTTAATTATTACCGGTCTCTATTTCCGATACCGTGCATCAAAAATATAACAGTAATAATATGATAATAAAAAAAATTGGTTTTATATTTTCAATAATTGGTGGTGTTATTTTATTTCTGTGCGGAATATTTTTCAATACGGTAATTTCTCAACAGGAATTAATCGGATTCGTTGAAAAGCAGAATGTAACTGAAATTGATCAGGATTCTTTTGAATTTAATTGTATCGTAAAAATAAAAAATAACAATACATTGCCAATCCGGATATGCGGTGGACAACTCAATTGGTGTGATCAAACCGGTTGTTACAGAATAACATCTCCGTTTCCAATTGTTCTTCAACCAAAGCAAGAAATACCTGTTACAATCGCAATTACTCCGCGAGGAAACAGTATCTCCGAAACGGAAATAACTTTGTATGCTGACGGAAAAGGATTGAAAGGTTTGACTCCGATTGTCGTTAAACTTCCCGCAATGTTTCGTTAATAACGGGACTTTTTTAAAGTTCTTTTCTTTCCGACACATCGACACGAAGTAGAAATTAAAAGTCATTATCGACGTTAATAATCGTTCGTTTTTTGACATTCCGAACGTGGATCGTTTATTCAGCCATTTACATCTCAATCGTGTTTCCGTTTTTTGGTTTTCCCTTTTGTGATTTTTCAGGTTGCCAACAAAGTAAAACATCAATTAAATCACAACCCAAAGTATCAGATTATTTCATGAATCGAATTTATTCCCATTCGATGGTTGCCGGTGGTTTTGAACTAATATCGTACACCACACGGTTAATACCTTGAATTTCGTTAATAATTCGCGTGGACATTTTGCGGAGCAACGCATCGGGAAGCGGCGACCAATCAGCAGTCATAAAATCGTCCGTCGTAACACAACGAATTGCAATCGCATCGTCGTAAGTTCGTCCGTCTCCCATAACACCAACACTCTTCACCGGCAACAACACCGCAAAAACTTGCGACACCTCACGATAAAGACCAGCACCCTGAATCTCTTCAACCACAATCGCATCGGCTTCGCGTAACCGGACAAGTTTTTCGCGTGTAACTTCGCCGAGACAACGTACCGCAAGACCCGGTCCCGGAAACGGATGCCGCCACACAAAATCCTCCGGCAAACCCAGTTCAATCCCCAATTTTCGTACTTCATCCTTAAAAAGTTCTCGTAACGGTTCGATCAGTTTGAACCCGAGTTTTTCCGGTAAACCACCGACATTGTGATGAAGTTTGATTGTTGCGGCGGGTTGAACTCCGGTTCGATCCAAACTGGCACCGCTTTCAATAATGTCCGGATAAATTGTTCCTTGAGCAAGATATTGAGCGTTCCCGAATTGTTTTGCCGCTTCCGAAAAAACATCAATAAAATAATGCCCAATACGTCGCCGTTTTTCTTGCGGTTCTTCAATTCCGGCAAGCCGTTTCAAAAAACCGTCCGACGCATCAACCGTATGGAGTTCAATATCAAAATGCCCGCTGAATGTCCGAACAACCGCTTCGGTTTCGCCTTTGCGTAACAAACCGTTATCGACCAGAATACATTTGAGTTGCCTACCAATTGCTTTCGACAAAATCGCCGCAACCACCGCCGAATCAACACCACCAGAAAGTCCACAAATCACCTGCCCTTGACCAATTTCATTGCGAAAACGTTCCACTGCGGCAATCGCAAAATTTTTCATCGTCCACGTCCCTCGACAACCACAAATGTTGCGAACGAATTGGTAAAATAATTCTGCACCGTATTGAGTGTGAACGACTTCGGGATGAAACTGAACTCCATAAAGATTTTTATTACGATGCCGTGTTGCGCAAATTGGGCAGTTGGGCGATGCGGCAAGCAATTCAAATTCCGGCGGTAATTGCGTTACGTGATCGCCGTGACTCATCCAAACTTGACGCGAATTCGGTGTTTCGGAAAAAAGCGGTGATTGAGTTCCGGTTTCGGTTAATTCCAGTGTTGCGCGTCCATACTCGCGACCCAACGACGGTAACACCGTCCCACCAAAATTCTGAACCAACAATTGCATTCCGTAACAAATCCCAAGCACCGGAATATCCAAATCAAACAACTTCGAATCACAACGTTTTGCGCCTTCTTTGTAAACACTGGACGGTCCGCCCGATAGAATCAACCCTTTCGGAGCAAAACGACGAACTTCGTCAGCGGTAATCGTGTGCGGAACGATTTTCGAATAAACACCGCTTTCACGTACCCGCCGCGCTATCAATTGAACATATTGCGCCCCAAAATCAAGAATCAAAATCGTCTCTTCCATAAATTCTCAGAATAGGAATTACACCAAAATAATATTAAAAATCGGCAATTCTTTTGTTGTTTGGTTGAAATTTTGCCATGGCTCACAATCGTTTTGAGTTTTCCGCCAACATGCCATTCCGAATGGGATGGAAATTAAATTAAAATAATTTTGGCTGAAAATCTTTTGGAACATCAATTTTTATTGTATCACCACTTTGGATGATAGCGTATAAACCGTTCTCGACAACGGCTTTTTTGATGTGATCAGCAAAAACAGCTCCGGCTAAAGCTCCAATCACTTTTTTTTCTTTTCCTCGATGTTGCATGAAGTATTGCTGAAGAATTTTCAATTGTTTAATATGATCGGCAATATCGTCGATACGTGGTTTGGCTTTGATTTCCACAGCGACAAAAAAATCATCATTTTCAAGGAGAATATCCACTTCGGCGATTGTTTGTCCTTTTTTGTCTTTCGCTTTGAAGTTGCCGGCTGTAACACCATGAAAATGGTAACCAAGTTCGTTGAAACGATCTGCCACTCCTGCCGCCACTAAATGTTCAATCATCTCACCAAACCGATTTCCTAATCGTCCGAGTTCTGTATCGGTTCGTTTCGTTTGTTTGTCTAGTTCTTTGCGCATCTTTTCAAATTGTTCATCAACCAGTTTCGCTCGTTCTTCCCTTTCTTTGCGCGTCTTTTCTAATCGTTCATCGGTTTGTTTCATTTGTTCATTTGTCTGTTTGATTTGTTCGTCGGTTTGTTTTATTTGTTCGCTCGTTTGCCGGAACAATTCTTTGATTTCAGCGAGTTGTTTGTCGGATTCTTTAGCTCGTTCTTCGGCGGCTTTTCGGGATTCTTCGAACAGATTTTTGAGCCGTTTGTATTCTGCGCGTGATTGCCGTGCGTTTTTGCGAATAACATACAACACTTTTTCGAACGTTAAACCGGTTGTGTTTGGTAATTTGGTTTCGGACATTGTTTTTGTTCCTTGGTGGTTTTTGGGTGAGCGAACAATTAATCGTTGTTTGGGGTTTTTGCGATTTCCTACAAATTTATTATCGAAATCATACCATTTGTTTGGTGATTATGAAAGAGCAATAAGGAGTGATCGTGTTAAATAGTTGGTTACCGGAACATTCGTTCGAGCGGCGAACCGGCAGCAATACGGAATAATATTTCGGTATTTAGCGATTTTGGGTTGATCGTTCCTTTTGGCAATGTGGTGCAATGTTGATTGTGTGGGCAGACGTTCACACAAATATCGCAACCGAAAAAGAGTTGGTGGAGATTATTTTGAATTTCTTCTGGTATCTTGCCGTGGTGTTCGATTGTCCAGTAATTCAGGCAACGCCGAGCGTCAAGCACGAACGGTTTCACCAACGCTTGAGTCGGACACCTTGTCAAGCAACGTTGGCAATTGTTGCAGGAAAGGGTTATTTCCTCTTGCGAAGCGGGAGTATGACAATTTGTTGTGTTGAATTTGGAGGAGTTTGTGTTTGAAGGTTGTTCTTTCTGTGAATTCTGTAGGTGTTGTGTTGAGAGCAGGGCGGCGAGGAAAATTTTTGAACCGTATTGCGGGTTGATCAGCAAGGTGTTGTAGCCGATTTTTCCTAATCCGGCTTCGACGGCGAATTGTTTTTCGAGAATTGGGGCGGTATCGACAACACCGCGACATTGGCTATTTGGAAAAAGTTGGAGATATTTGGTTTCGAGTTTTCTGAGTCGTTGGCGAATCCAATGGTGATAATCGATTCCGCGTGCGTATTCGGCGACGCCGGTTAATTGTTGAACGGGGTGATATTCGCTGTTGAGGACGGTTGCGAACGAAACGCCCAACATCAGAATCGATTGAACACCTTGCAAGACGGAGTTGGGATGTTTTCGCGCGGAACATTTTTCCGCAAGATAATTCATTCCGGCGTGTTGTCCGTTGTTGATCCAACGTTCAAAAGCGTCGAATGTTTTTGGTTGTTCTGCGGGGGCGACGCCGCAGAGTTCGAAACCGAGTTCGAATGCGGTTGTTTTTAATTCGGTTGTTTTTAATTCATTGGTCGCGTTCATGATGCGAAGATCGAACAATTCCGGCTGTTTCGAGCAATATCAGGGTCGATTCCAAAGGACAATCCGTAAAACGGACAATTGGTTCCACCGGAAATGGAAAGGTCAACTTTTCGGATGGTATTTCAAACGGTATTGTCAATAGTATTGAGAGAGGTATGGTGAGGGACGAGTCAAACGGGGTGACGAATGGATTGTCGATTGGGGGAGTTGATTCTTCGGTTGGGTTTGCCGCAATAAATAAATCGTCAACAAAATCGGCAAGATCAATTTTTTGATTTTGTGACCATTCTGTTGGGGTGTTGCTAATATTTGTTCTTACGGTTTCGGTTGTTCCGGTTGTTCTTGTTTTGTTTCCGCGAAAAAACGGTAACACGACAAGAATTGCCAAAAGAATCGTTGCCGTAGTCGTCCAGACGCGATGGCGGAATATTTTAGTCCAATGATTCCCATTATTCCGGCGATTCCGGCAATTCCGGTGATCTTTTTGGGATTGATTCTGATTCCGATGGGAAAGCGGATGATTGGGGGCAACAGCAGTGATCAGATTGTCGTGATTGCCGTGGTTGTGATTGGTTTCGGTTTCGGGAAACCGGAGTTCGAGTTCGAGTTGAATCATTGCCGTGTAGTAGTCTTGCAATTTCGGGTTTCGCCGAACATACCACGCCGTCCAACAATCCAAGGGTTGAGCGTGATCAAGCGCCTCATCAATCCGGCTCATAAAATAACGCTCCAAGTAATACTCTAAAAAATTCATGGGAATATTCCTTTTTGGCATCTACTTTTTGACAATAGACCTTTTCTCTAACTTTTCGCGTGTTTCCTCTTTTTTAACACGAAATGACACACAACAAACACGAAAATAAGCTCAATTGGAGTTCTCCAATTGGCAAATGGAGTTCTCCAATTGATCAATGGAGTTCTCCAATTGGTAAATGGAGTTCTCCAATTGATCAATGGAGTTCTCCAATTGGTGAATGGAGTTCTCCAATTG